>JBGPAN010000045.1:0-13514 GCA_041480785.1 Bacteroidota bacterium
ATTCACCGAACACGGCTCGATCAGGGTGCGGGTGGCGGTCGAACAATCAACACGCCGCCCTGTTCGAATCGACGTCGTTGATACCGGCATTGGAATTTCGCGTGACCAGCAGCAGGTGATTTTTGAACCCTTCACGCAGGGGGACGACAGGAAGACACGCAAGTACGGGGGGACTGGACTTGGACTGGCGATTTCCCGAACTTTGTGTGAGCTTCTGGGGTATACGATGGAGGTCCAAAGCGAAGTCGGGGTCGGTTCGACATTCAGCATTCTTCTTGGTCTGCAATCGCGCAGATCGGTCTATGCAGATCAGGAAACACTCCGAAAGGATCAGATGATGGTAAGCAGCCGAAGCGCGCAACAGAGGGATCCGCAAAAAATCGAAAAGGAAATCAAAGAAAAGATCCTCGTGGGACTGCAGCCGTTCTCCCATGGCGAATGGGCGCATATGAATATCAATCGTGTTGCGCTTTTTGGCCGGAACCTTAACGAATCGTTGTCGCCTCGCCAGTATGATCGCTTCAGGGCCGCTCTCACAGAATACCTTGTGAAAGTGCAACCATCCATTGCAAGAATCGGTCAACTGTTCCAGATCATTCACGTCGACCCGAATCTTGTCCAGACATTGATGTTTCACGCCGATGAGCTGGGTACTGTCTCCGGTGCCCTGAGTCTCAACTCGAGAGTTTCCGAACAAGAATCTCGTAGGTTTGAAGCGGAGATCCCCAAACATGTCGACCAACTCCTGCACGCATTTCGCGTGCTGCGCGAAATGATTCTCCGCGAATTCCAGTGCAACCCCAGTGAGCTCCTCCAGGCGATCCTGGAAGAGAGGTTTGCTTCTTCGAAGGCTGTGAAACTGACATATCCACGACCGCTCGCGGCGAAAAACCCGCGCACCATCGGAACAAATGAAGATTTTACCCGAATTATCGAATTGTTGATTGACACTCCGCTCATCAGTAGGGAGTCCACTTCCGACGGGCGGGAATTGTATTTCCTGGTTCGGACGGCTGGCGATCGCTGGATGATGGAAATGCGGGACGGCACCGTAACGTTGGATTCCAGCGTCTGGGCAACCGTTTTTGAGCCTGCTTCCAGTGGACAACCAAATAGGGGCCTTTCGCAGATTCCGCCAATTCTGGCAATATACGGAGGAGATATCTGCATCAAAGAGACTGTTCGTGAAGGGGGTACAACCGTGCTTCTGCGCCTCAAAGTGGCCGGATGAGATGGTGTTCTCTCATCCTAAGCTCGGAGGGAGCCCCGCCCGACCGAACGACTTCGGTCGTTCGGGCAGGTCCGCTCCCGACAACAAAGTGTTCAGGTGCAGACCAGCCCGCCCGCCGACGTCCGAAGGACTTAGGCGGGCCCGCCACGCGGTCTGACGGGGCTCCTTCACAGCTTAACGCGCAAAAGACGTGTCAGGGCGTGGACTCTGACACCCCGAGGTGGGTTCTTGTGACATTCACCGATTGAAAGTGTATTCTTTCATCTTTCCGAAGTAATTGCTTAATTTGTAGAGTTCACAGCGTTCCATAACCCATCGCGTTCCTGACAGGAAACCATGGAGCCTCTCCGCACAGTTCTGGTGTTAGATGATAACCGGGTCTTCCTCGAAGACTTCGAGTCATTGATGGAAGGCGCGTTCAAGATCATCGCAATGCAGTCGGAAGCCGATGCGTTCGATACGCTGAGCCGGATGAAAATCGACGCGATGCTTCTCGACCTGATGCTCAGCGAAGGGCAGAGCGGACTGGATGTCCTCAAACGCGTCAAGGAGTCGATGCCGGATTTCCCCGTCATCATGCTGACGGCACACGCCTCGGTCGAGAGTGCCGTAGAGGCAATGCGCCTGGGTGCATACAGTTACATTTCCAAGTCCCCGAAGATTGAAGAGCTCAGGGCGCTGGTCGAGAAAGCGCTGGCGGAACGTGAACTCAAGAGAAGCTACGAGCTGTTGCGCGAAGAAGTCAAGCGCGTCTCCGGGAGCATCGTTGGTGTCAGTCCAACAATGCAGCGAGTCTTCGAATCGATTCAGCGCGTGGCGATGACGGATGTGACGGTGTTGATCACCGGCGAATCGGGGACAGGCAAGGAACTGGTGGCCCGCGAAATCCACGCCGCCAGCAAAAGAAGTCAACGCGTTTTCGTCACGGTGAATTGCGCATCGCTGGTACGTGAACTGATAGAGAGCGAACTGTTCGGTCACCAGAAAGGGTCGTTCACGGGAGCAACGGCGACGAAGCTTGGCAAGTTTGAGCTGGCGGACGGCGGCACGATCTTCCTGGACGAAATTGCAGAGCTCGATGTTCATCTCCAGGTTAAACTTCTGCGGGCGCTCCAGGAAAAGGAGATCGACCGCATCGGCGGCACGAGTCCGATTCCTGTTGACGTGCGGGTCCTCGCTGCCACCAACCGCGATTTGAACTCAATGACAGAGCAAGGAGCATTCAGGACGGATCTCTTCTATCGACTAAACGTTTACCCGATTCACCTGCCTCCTCTGCGCGAACATCGGGAGGATATTCCGCTGCTCGTCGAACACTCCCTGAAGCGGTTCGGAAGGTCTCTGAACAAGACGTCGATTCGGGTCAATCCACTGGCTTTGGATCAGATGATGCAATACAGCTGGCCGGGGAATGTCCGTGAGCTGGAAAACGTTATTCAACGTGCGATTCTGATTTCGCCCAGTGCTTCCATCGAACCGGAGCATCTCCCGAGAGAAATTGCAGACACCAGTGTCCCGATCGTGGACGGCCAAACACTTCCAGACATCGAGCGGGAGGCACGTGATTCGGCAGCAAGGGTTGCTATCTATAAAATATTGGAGCGGGTAGGTTGGAACATCAAGGAAGGCGCTAAGCTCTTGGGTGTGCCCGACAAGACACTCTATGACAAGTGCGCCCGGCTTGGTATCAAGTTGAAGGGGATGCAGACTTCAAAGCCAACCGACTAAGTTCTTATATTTGACAAGGTTGGGACGGAGGAGGGTGTCTCTTTTTCGTACGATCCCCCTCAATTGGCGAAGAGATAAGCGGTAAAGCCAAGAAAAGCCTTGATTTTCTTGATGAATCAGATTCTGGGATTTTCGGAAGGAATAATCATCCTTTTCTGAATTCTCCGGAAGAATAGTAGCCATGAATGTGCAGTTCGTCGAAAACACTCGATAAAATGACAAATGCGGAACTTCTCAGTTCGTGGTACTGTTTTTGAGTGAGTAAGAGGAGTTGAAAATCCACATATTGATTTTAGTCTCCCAGTTTAGTAGCTTTCCAAAGACCTCCAAATGACAATCTTTCTAGATCTCGCTGGTTCCTTCGTCGTAAGAGCTTCAATGGTGACCGTAATGCTTGGAGTGACGGTGACCATGAATAACGCTCTGTACGAGACCACCCAGCGGACAAATACCGCTGCTACGGTCGCGACGGTCGGAGAGATTATGTATACAGATCTGAACCAGGCAGTGAATCAATTCTCGACCTTGAATTCGGATAAGATGGTGTTCCAGGCAGACACGAGCATGAACTTGAGCCCTGCAATATGGATTACGTACGATGCTACAGACACCTACACTACTACTGAGTGGGATCCCGTTGCCCAGGAGAACAAGACTGTAACGCTTCACCGGCTATATCGCCAAACTGGATCCGATGAACGAGTAATGATCTCCAGCAATCTTCTCAGTGTCTGTTTCACGTATTTCGACTCAGATGGTCAGCAGATTTATTCACTAGGCAACGTCGATGCGATTCGAGTAAAGCTTATTGCCAAGATTGAAGGCGTCAACAACGGAATAACCACTAGTCTGAACGATTTCAAAGCGAATCCGCCAAATCTTAACTAACGAAATTCGAAAGGCACAGTCATGGGGAGCTCAGCTAAAATCCTACTCGTCGGCGCAACATCGCTGATCGTGGGGGTCTACGCGATCTCCCTGAAGAGCGTTCAGAGCGCAGGCATGGACACCGCGCAGTCCCAGATGAATCAGATGCAAAATGAACGGTTGCTTGACGCTGCGTTGAGCCTTGCACTTGACGATGTAAAGAAGCACGGCTTACCTGCCTATAATGACACTACACAGGTTAAAGGGAAGCAAGCCCTTGGTGGAACGATAGATTATTCCATCATCAAGAAATCGGGTATCACGGCTGAGATTGACCTTACCATCAAGCGGCTGAACAAAAATGGAGAATGGAAAAAGGTGAGTCTTGCCGTAGCAAATGTTGAGCAGCAAACAAAGAAGCATGGATATCGTAAGATCCATCGCGGCGACTGGCGAGTTGCAAGCGTTTTTGTGAAGCGGGTGAAGCAGGATTAGCGAAAAAACAAACCCTAGAGCTTACGGTACCTATGTCTTCCAACGAATACAGGGTTTGTCCCAAGTGTAGTAACTTCTCGCTGGCGCAGCAACGCCAGCATTTTTGTGTTTGGTGCGGAACCAAACTGGTTGGGGAGTGCCAGCAATGCGCCAAGCCGATCCTCTATCCGCACGGTCGGTTCTGTTATCATTGTGGTAGCCGGTATGGGTTCGCGAAAGTACATAACGGATTAGAGCAACGCCTGGTGAATACGTCCGAGTCAGCGGTGAAGGTTTGGGTGAGCGAGGAGGGGCGTACGCTTAAGTCTCAGTTTGTGCACGACGACCCGTTTGGCACACGTAAGGTATAGCGCACCGAAGAGCAGCGACCCCCCACCATCAGCTTTTACCCCCTGAAAGAATACACCTCACCTTCCACCCACTGATTCCAATCTGCGTATTTCACAGGTATTCTCGCGTGTTCTTGGTAGTAGATGTCCAAAAGGATGCTCGTGGCCAGCGAAACTCAAAGCGTCAACCGCTACCGTCTTTGTCCAAAATGTGGTAACTTCTCGCATGTGCTGGAAGAGCAATTCTACTGCATACTCTGCGGAACGAAGCTCATCGAGCAATGCACTCAATGCGGAACGTCGATCCTTCATCCGCAGGGAAAATACTGTCACCACTGCGGGAGTGAGTACCGCGCTCCACTCGTTGGCAATGACTAGAACTTTTCTCAAAAACCTCTTTGCGCCCCTCTGCGGCCTTTGCGGTTTGAGTCTAACCGCAGAGAACGCAGAGAAACGCAAAGAAAATCTGGTATCAGAACGACCGATACGTATTTTTGAGATTTCTAGTCTTGAGTTCGGAAAGACGTAATGCCCCAGTTGAACGCAACGGAATATCGTATCCAGGCAATAGATCAGAACAACCGCCCGGTGCAGCGTTATATCACGGCGGTCTCGATCTTTGCTGCTCGCGAACGAGCCCGGTCGCTGGCAAAGACACACGAATGGAAGAAGATATCAGTCGACAAGAAGAAGTCCTACTCCTACCGTGTCCTCAGAGGGTCGACTCAAATCGATGGCGTCCAGAGCGCCTATGCAAGAGCCGAAGTCACGGCAGCGCTTGAGAAGCTCGGTTTCAAGGTAAAGACGGTCCGGCGATTCTACGACGTTCGCTTCGCAGCATCTTCCGAAGAAGTCGTGACGTTTATCGGAACAAGCGCCAAACTGCTCGAACAAAAACTCCCCTACAACGAAATCCTCCAGATCATGTCGGGCCATGTCCGGGACAAGAACCTCCGGAGTGCGCTCAAAGCCATTATCCGTGACCTCAAGGAAGGTGTCGACTCGCGCGACGCATTTCTGCGGCAGGGGAAGGTCCTCGGGCACGACACTGCTCTGATGCTGGGCATCGCTTCGAAGAGCGGGGACATGAGAGCGATTTTTGAGAGCGTTGCCCACTTTGTGGAACGACAGGCCGATTTCCGCAAGGGTTTGATGAGTTCGATGATGCTCCCCGCCGTTACCACACTTGCCCTGATTGGTGCGTTGATCTTTTACATCATGTACCTTCTTCCCAAGATGGTGGAAATGCTGAAGCCGATGATGGGAGTAACGCCCCCGCTGACAGCATTCACCATGCAAGTGAGCGACATCCTGAGGGATAACCTGCTGTTTATTTCTATCGGGGTTGCGGTGGCACTGGGCGGATTCTATGCCTACATCCTCTCGGTGAACGGACGTGTCTGGTTCGACAAATGGGTGGTCAGGGTTCCGTACATCGGGAGAATCCTGCGGAACACGAGTTCAGAGCTTTTTTGCCGCGTCCTGGGAATCCTCTATACGTCCGGCGAGAACATCGACGCAATTCAACACGCTGCCGAGTCGAGTCGCAATCGTTACCTGGAAAAGCAGGTCAAAACGATCGCCATCCCGACCATGTTGAAATACGGGACCGAGTTCTGGAAATCGATGGAGATGGTTCGGTTTTTCCCCGACATGATCATCTCGCGTTTCCGCACTGCTGGAGAGACAGGAAGCGTCAAATCGACGGCGGTGCAGCTGGCAGATTACTATGAGATGGAAAATCGCTACGCGATGAAGAACCTCGTCAATATCATCGAGGTTGGCGTGTCGCTGGTGATCATGGTCTCGATGGTGTTTCTGACACTGTTGTCTTCAGAGACGGCAACGATCAAGATCGAACCGAAGCGCGATCAACGACCAAAAATGACGTCGCAACCCGACACGATCGTCGATTTACGAGGTAAATAAAAACAGTCCGTGCCAACGACGACACAAACACAGAGAACCAAGCGAGAATTCGGCGACCTGCTCGTGGAGAAGGATATCATTTCTCCCGACCAGCTTCTGGCCGCGCTCGAGATCATCAGCCGTGAGCCACACGACAAGCGCAGAAAACTCCCCCAGGTGTTGGTGGACGATCTTCGTGCCGATCGCGACAAAATTTACGACGAGATTGCCGACTACTACGCATTCCGGAAGCTGCCGATCAAAGAGGAAGACCTCGACGACGAAGCGCTCGCGTTTGTGCGGAAGCATCTGCATGGAATGCCGCCGACCGTCAGAACCATGGCGCTTGAGTACCACGTTCTTCCGTTCATGATGGATCCCGAACGGCCGGAGCGCCTGCTGGTGGTCACGCCCGATCCGACGCGTAAGGAAGTCTACGCGATCGCGCGGTCATTACCGTTCCAGAAATTTGAAATCTGCTACGTGAAGCTGAAACAGTGGGAAGACCTGTGGCAGCGTGTCAACATCACCCGGTCGGGGTACTCCGACTTCGAGACTAGTATTCATGACGCTGCGGAACAGGAGGGCAAGGAAGACTCCGAGACGTACGAGCAGGAGCTCGAGGAGGAAATCAACCGCAGCGGATTAGTCGACCTCATCGAGAACGTGTTTATCGATGCAGTCCGTGTCGGGGCAAGCGATATTCACGTTATTCCGCGAGGCGAAAAGAGAACAGAATTCCATTTTCGTATCGATGGCAAGCTGACCCTCTGGTATGCGAACACTGACTCACGAGCGGAAGCTGTCGCTGCAGTAGTGAAAGACCGTGCGATGAACCTCGATCGGTTCGAGCGCACCTCGGCGCAGGACGGCTTTGCCCAGTTCATGATCGACAGGAAGACCGTCCGGTTCCGTGTTTCGGTCATTCCAACCATCGGCAAAGAACTGAAGAGCAAATACGAGTCGATCGTCATTCGTGTTCTGCAAGAGCCGACGTTCAGCACGCGGCTGGAAGATATTGGCTTCGATCCATACTCCCTTGCCGAGTTTCGGAAGGCGATTTCGAAGCCGTACGGCATGATCATCGTCACCGGTCCTACGGGAAGTGGGAAAAGCACGACCCTGTTTTCAGCGCTCCGCACGATTATCGATTCAACGGTCAATGTGCTCACCGTCGAAGACCCTGTCGAGTTCTTCATCGAAGGCGCCCGGCAGGTAAAACTCAATCCGAAACTTGATTTCGACGGCGCTCTTCGGGCAATTCTGCGTCACGATCCTGACATTGTGATGGTGGGTGAAATTCGTGACCGGCAGACTGCGGAAATTGCCATCAAGCTCGCAAACACCGGTCACTTGACGTTATCTACCCTCCACACGAACGATGCGGCCAGTGCTGTTTCCCGATTGTATAAAATGGGCGTCGAGCCGTTCTTGATCGCGTATTCGATCAATATCATCATGGCTCAACGGCTGGTTCGAAAACTCTGTGATCGCTGCAAGTCACCCGTCGAGCAGCCTGAGGTCGAAGCGCTCCTGAAGCTCGGCATGAAGAAAGAAGATATCGCGACTGCGAAGATGTGCCGGCCTGTGGGGTGTATCAGCTGCATCAAGGGATTCAAGGGCCGGACAGCGATCTATGAGGCGCTTCCCTTTACAAAAACTCTCCGGAAAATGATTCTACAGGCGGGCGATATTATTGATGACGAAGCCCTCCGGCAGGAGTCGATTCGTCGCGGTATGCAGACTCTGAGAATGTCCGGACTTCAATTGGTGAAGAATGGAATCACGACGCTGGAAGAGATTGCCAGCGTGACGTTGGAGGATGAAGAATAGAGTGGTGATTATACACAGGAGATCAGTATGAATGGTTCAGCTCAAACCACGGAAGGTCGCACGATTCTGATGGTTGACGATGACGATGCGTTCCGCATTGCGATGAAACAAATCCTTTCGGCTGGTGGGAAGTACAAAGTGCGCTCTGCCGACTCAGGTGAGGCTGCCATTGAATTGCTTCAGCAGGAACGGTTCGATCTGATTGTGCTCGATTACCGGATGCCGGGAATCTCCGGCCTCAATGTCCTTCAATGGATGCACGAGCAGAAACTTGATACCCCGGTGATCATGATGACGGCCGCAGGCTCGGAAAGCGTCGCTGTGGAAGCAATGAAGCTCGGCGCGTACGATTATGTTCGTAAGGAACAAATCGACATCGATCACATCAGCATTCTCATTGACGGCGTGATTGAGCGGTATCTGTTCCGGAAGGAAAAGGAGCGCCGGGAGATGATAGAGCGCGAACGCGAAAAAAGCCTTGTTGCCATTGAAACATTTCACAGCACGCTCGCATCCATCGCCCAGATCGTCAACAATTCGTTGTCCATGGTCTCGCTGAACATCCAGGAACACGAAGCGAAGCTGAAGCCCTTTGTTATGGACGAGGGCCAGCGAAGGCTTGCGCAGGCATTCGCGGGTCTGAAACAGGAGTACAGCGTCATTTCGTCTGCGGTCAAATCGATGCTTGACATGGCGAATGTTCTCCATGGAAACTTCACGGATGCGAACTATACGGAAAAGCTCCAGGAGATGCTAAACGGAAATCTCAGGATGGTTCAGCAGCGCGGGATATCCAATCCTTCCACGAAAAAACCTTAAGCAGTCCTGGAAGCCCGGACGAAGTTCCAGTGTGTGATGTCAGGAGTTTCCTCTCCGAAGGAGCCCTTCGGGCCTGACGAAGCTCCGAGGGAGCTCTGCTCCCGAGGATCACGGGCGGTCAGTGTTCAGGAGCAGACCAGCCCGCCCGCCGACGTCCGAAGGACTTAGGCGGGCCCGCCACGCGGTCTGGCGGGGCTCCTTCACAGCTTTGTTTGGTTCTACCCAAAAGCCGTAAGCGGCAATTGAGAAAAGGCGGGCGAACAGAATTCGTGAGTAACAACACAACACATCTTAAGCTGTCGATGGTCACAGGAGGGGAGCTGCAATGAACCTGGGACAAACGATGATTACGATGGGGATGTTCGTGCTGCTGGTGATGTCGGTTATCAGTGCGAATCGCATGCTCATGCAAAATTCAGAATTCAATCTACAGACAGAAGCACTCACAGAATCTGCGACAATCGCGAACGACATTTTTCAGGAAGCGCAAAGCAAAAAGTTCGACCAATGGGCCGATTCTACCGGCACGCAACTTGTTTCTGTTTTCACCCCGACCGATTCGTTAGGACCATCAAATGCAGAGCGGGCCGCAGTTGGATCGCTGCCTGACAGCAGTTACAATGGACAGTATCGGTCGATTAATGCCTATACCGATGTCGATGACTACAATGGTTACAGCAGAATCGTCAGTGCTGACAGCGCCAATGGCATCAGAATTGGTGGATTCTTAGTGACCGTCCGAGTGTTCTACATCGATCCCAGCAATCCTGATTCTTTAGTAAATTCCCGGACGTTTTTCAAGAGAGTCGAAATTAATATCAAGCACGACCAATATTTTCCCGAGAACATAAGGGATATCGGCATCACGTACTCCTCACTGATGTCATACTAGTGCCGCTTCTAATAAGAGATCTTGTATTCAGTGAGGCGCTAGCAGGCTGGGAAAAAAGGCACACAAGCAAGGGAATTCGTCAGGGTGAGCGGAGTCGAACCCTGCTATTTGCATCAATTGAGACGTTTCGTCCCTCGACTACGCTCGGGATCGCTCAACGTGACGGAGGATTTGTTTTTCAGCACCCTGCTCGTGCTCGCTTCCATTTGTAGTAGCGACATCAAAACACAATGTTACTTTTTGGAAACGGCACTAGTGCCGCTTCTAATAATAGATCTTGTGGCAACGCCATGCCATTGGCATAGTCAAAGAGGCACAGTGCCCGTTTCCAATTGGATGTTCTTGATCGAAAACACAAGATGACTTTCTGGAAATGGCACTAGCTCGGGCTCAACAAGAGAATAAAGTTTCTGAGAAGTCCTCAAGATTTGGGAAAGCGACTCGACAGAGTTGTGCTTTCATGAGAATGTAGTATCAGCATCCCAGCCGCTGCGTAGATGGCACCGTGGCAAGAAAGAGGCGATTTCAAGGACGGGAATGTTCAACTCCTGGAATCGGCTTTAACGGGCCTGCGCAGACCTCCCACTCCTTCCCATCCGTAACAGCATAGCTTGCCTTTGTTTAGAAGGCGGCGCGTGCTTTCTTTTGAATCAATTTTTATGCACTTTCAGGCCAAAGTGGCTTCAAACGGAGATCTCTGAGGGCAAAGCCTTAGCAGGTTGTTGAAATTCTAGCTTGTTGGACAAAGATGAACCGCAGAGACCGCGAAGAGCGCCAAGTGCTTGAGGATTTGAAGGAAAAAGAAATCTAGTCCTCTTTGCGGTCCTTTGCGCCCTCAGCGGTTTATTCTTCAACATCCTGTTGGTGCGCGATGACCGAACATGTCTACGGCATAAGTGAGTCATAAGACATCAGATGTACTCAGCGGAATAATAGTGATAGTTTCATTATCGTGTCAGCCAAGACTCTAAATACTGTACAGGATCTCGCCAAGCTCAATGCAGCAAAGGAAGCGGCACGGCAGTGCTTGTTGGCCGCTGACAAGTTCTTGAAAGAGTCTCACTTCGAACTTGCCAGGCAGCAGCTCGAGAAGGCGCGGGAGCTCGATCCTTCGAATGCGTATATCTACGCGTTTCAGGACCGCATAGCGTATTTCGAGGAGAAGAAGAAGAAGGACGTTGCGAGCGGGGTCGCACCAGCTCTGACGACACCGACACAGTATACCATACCAAAACCGATTATCAAGGTGGCTCCGACGACGCCTGCCCATCCTCCGGAGCACAAAGCGGAGGAGGTAGTTGCCATCCCCGCACCTGCACCTACTCCGGCGCCAGAAGGGCATAAGAAAGAGGAAACAGCGAGCGTTTCTGCGCCGAAAGGGGAAAAGAACGAACCACCTCCCGTTCCCAACCCTGTTGAAGAATCAAAACAGGTGACAGTTGTGGAATCGACCGCTGCAGAAACAGAAGAGCAAATGCGAGTTGGGCTCGAAGAAGATCTTCGCAAGAAACTGGAAGAAGAGGCCCAAACCGCACACGAGCAGGCGCGCAGAACTGAGGAGCGTAAGCGCCAGGAAGCAGCTCGCAAGCTCGAAGAACTCAAGAAAAAAGAGTCTATCGAACGTGTTGCCGCGGAAGAGCAGAAAAAGCGGGAGCTTGAGGCAAGAGCAGCTGCCGAGGAACAACGCCGTCGTGAGCTTGAGGCGCGCGTTGCTGCAGGGGAGCAACGACGGAAGGAGCTGGAGGCACGCATCGCTGCCGATGAAGAGCGCCGGCGGGAAGAAGACTCACGCGCGGCTGAAGAACTCCGTCGCCGTGATCTTGAAGCGAAGGCTCATGCAGAGGAGCGACGCCGCAGGGAGCTTGAAGGGCGGGTTGCAGAAGAAGAGCGAAAACGGAAGGAACTCGAAGAGCGCATTGCGGTTGAAGAGGGTCGCCGCAGGGAGACGGAAGTGCGGGCTGCCGAGGAACAACGTCGTCGCGAGCTCGAGGCGCGTGCAGCTGCGGAAGAGCAGAAGCGGAAAGAACTGGAAGCCCGTATCGCAGCCGAAGAGCAACGACGGAAGGAACTGGAAGCCCGTATCGCTGCTGAAGAGCAGCGGATGAGGGAGGAAATCGCACGGAAAGAAGAAGAGCAGAGGCGAAAGGAATCCGAATCGCGTGCATTGGCCGAAGAACAAATTCGCAAAGGGCTCGAGGCACGGGTTGCGGAAGAAGAAAAACGCCGCAAGGAACTCGAGAAGCGGGCGGCGACAGAAGAGTTGAGGATGAAGGAGATCGAAGCGAAGATCTCTGAAGGGGAGAAGCGGAGAAAAGAGCTTGAAGAGCTGGCTGCTGCCGAAGAGCGGCGTCGGAAGGAGTTTGAGGAACTTGCCGCTGCCGAGGAGCGGCTGCGGAAGCAGATCGAAGAGAAGATGGTAGAAGAGTTAGGCCGCAAGGAAATGGAAGCGCGAGCGGCAGATGAGCAGCGGAAACTCGAAGAAGTCCGCAGGCAGGAAGAAGGCCGGGTGGTTGATGAGTTGCGGCGTAAAGAAATGGAGGCTCGTGCCACCGAAGAGCAGCGAAAACTGGAGGAAATGCGCCGCCAGGTTGAGGAATTGACCCAGGCCCTCGCAGTGGAGAAAAAAGCCCGAGAAGAAATCAGCCGGCTGAATCTTCAGAATTCCGTCAAACAGCTTCGGTCGGCACTGGAAGCCGCTTGGGTGAACGGTGCTGCCGTTGATGCAGCTGCAAACGCCCTCCATGAACTGGCCATCTCACTCGAAATTCCACCGGATGTCGAGCTGTCGATCATCCGGGAAGTCAAGCTGGACATGTACAGCAAGGCGGTCAAAGAGGTCATCGCCAAGCGCAAGCTTCTCCGGAGTTCGTCGTCGACCCTCGAGTGGCTGCGAAAGGTCTATCAGGTCAGTGTCGCCGAGTACCTGGAGAACGAGTCGAAATTCCTGCTCGATTTGGTTGCGGATCAGTACAAGGGAACAGTCCTCCTGGTATCGAAGATGCTTGGCACGAAAGAGGATATCACTCCGCGGTTGAAATCTTCCGGATTTGCTGTTGTGCAGGCAGCGACGCCGGAGAATGCCCTGGAGAAAATCGAGAAGGTCAATCCGAACATCGTGCTGTGCGATACGGATTTTCCGGGTGGGCTTAGTGGCATCAAGTTCTTGCATGTGATTCGCGCGAATTCCAAATTCAATTATATTCCGTTCATCCTGGTGGGCGAACTCGCAGAGATTGCACAACTGAAGTCATCTGAACTGAAACCCAACGAAGGCGTGATCAAACGCCCGATCGATTACGAAGAACTGACGACGATGATGAACGACAAACTCACAACGTTCAGAGAATATATTTCGTCGCTGAAATAGAAACAGGCAGAAAAGAGTTTCATTGTGAAGAATCTTTGAATCAAG
>JBGPAN010000046.1:0-13464 GCA_041480785.1 Bacteroidota bacterium
CGCTCGATAGCCCGCTGCCATCGAACCGCACCGAATGCTCACCTGCCTCTTGCACTGAATTCACTAGTGCAGAAACTGTACGGCCAGCAATGTCATACACTGTGAGCCTCACATCCGCCTTCCGCGGGAGGAAATACTCGATCATCGTTTCAGGATTGAAGGGATTGGGATAGTTCGGCTTCAATACAAAGCCAGAGGGCAGAAGGGACTCAGTGCTCCGTCCACCGATCGCGCTTGTCTGCCACGATCTTCCCGGGGACGCTGTCGGTGGCGGATCACCAACCTTTGCAATGTACAGCCAGTCAATGAGAGTATACTCTTCGGCTACTTTGAGATACAGAGTATGGGTGCCCGCGTCTAGGGTGAATTTCGTAGGGGGAAGAGAACATTCTCGCGGATCTCCGCCGGGGCAATCGGTTTTGTCTGACCCCAACGAGATTGTATCGAGGGCGAATCGTCCGCAGTACCGGTTATAGGGATACGTTTTCCAGAGCCGTTCTTTCGGCACATTTTCGGTACCTCCGGTTTCTTGTACTTTGTCCAGAGCACTCAAATTATCCCACGCAACAAACCAACCGCTGCATTCCGACTTATCACTTCTGCCGCACCCCCTGTTTCCGACGATTCCAGCACTATCCGCCCAATTAGCGACGAACGCATAAACGAAGTACTCTCCGGTAACAGGGATCGCAACCGGGACGGACACGTACTCGTTGCAGCAATTGTACTGGCACGCGAAGAGAACCCGGAAGTCACACAACCAGTGTCTGTTCCCACAAGTCCCATAAATGAAATTGCTCGAATGATTCACCCAGCCTGTCCCGTGACTCACGCTAATACAGCTGCTGCTCCTCATCAGGTCCTCCGCCTCGATCTTCGTATTCACCTTGTTTTGCCCAAACATTGTACCGACGAATTGCATGAGCAACCAGGCAATCCCTGTGGTCACAACTGTTCTCCGGATCATGTTCATACCTCCCTGGTATTAAGAGAAGAGAGTGGCGCAATCTCAACGCAAAAGGCTCGAATCTATTTCTTCTAGAAGGTAAATCCAACAGATAATCGATGTACGGCGCCGAAAACCTCGCCGTAATGCGTATAAGCGTAATCGAGCTTGAAAACCATTTCGACGGCTGATTGAGTAATTCCGAGACCTGCTGACAGTTTACCCTCGTCAACGTTGACCTGATAGCCACCCCGTATGTAGAAGAAGTTCTGGAAGCAATACTCTCCTCCGAGGTATACTCGATCGGAATAGTCATTGGGATGAGCGACTTCGACGCTCACCTGAAGCGAATGATCCTCCACGCCTGGGATCGCAGCGAGGACATTCATCGCCATGCCGAACCTCAGAACGACAGGCAGCTGGAAATCTTCGTATGCGTATCGAATCTTCGTCGCGAAGTTCCGAAACGCCATGGCGACCCTCAGGTCCTTGAAACCGAGATAGTAAACCGTGCCGAAATCCATCGCGAGAACGCCACGATCGTTCTTGACGCCCCGCAAGGTGTCATACTGCTGACTCACGACCTGCCACGTGATGTCCGTCGGACCCAAGTCCTGATACGCGTACTTGACTTGACCGCCGACAGAAAACTTATCTGTAATCTGGCGCGCGTATCCAATCCCCAGTGCAAATTGCGTGACTCTGAAGGTTCCCTCCTGATGGAACCCTTGCCTGGACGCATCGGGAATGGTATGAGGGATCTCTCCGTTGTCCATCATCAGTAGGCTAACGCCGAATGTACCGACGCCGACGAAGCCGTATCCGGCTGCAATACTGTATTGCTTGGTGTCGGCAAGCCACTGTGTGTTGTTGAGACTGATCGCACCGCCGATGATTCGTGACATTCCAGCAGGGTTATGAAAGAGCGCGTTCACGTCGTTATCCATGCTCGTCGATGCGCCCCCCATGCCGACAGAGCGAGCCACCGGGTCGATGCTCAGAAATGTCATCGTGGATTGACCGGTGCGTTTGAACTCCTGTGAATAGCTCGTGAGGGCTACGGTTCCAAAGAGCACCATCATGACACAGAGATTGAACATCGACTTCTTCATCTCTGACCTTTTTCCGTTAACGGATTATGACAAACTTCCCCCGGCTCGCCAGACCCAGATCATTCCCGGCTTCATCCTTGGTCTGATCGACAACATAGAGATAAAGCCCGGAAGCCACATACTGCTTGGAATCAGTCACCATATTCCATTGCTCAATGTTGCCAGAGGATGCATAATGACGGAGAGTCGCGACAAGATCGCCGCTTTGCGTATAGATCCGGATCTGGCACTCGGGCGAGAGGCCGTAGAAGGTGACCGTGTTTGCCGGCAACTTGTAGAGTTTCTCGCTTCGCCTGTCATACGGATTCGGCACGACGAACACATCCAAGAGAGTTCCCGTCGGTGTGACCGAACCTCTTATGGGATCACTCGATGTGGGATCCGTTCTGTTGAGAAACCGACTCGACTCCAATCCCGATGCATCCACCGCCGTGACGGCATACCAGTAATTCTTCCCGACACTCACATTGGTGTCTTTCCAGCTCGTCCCGGTCATTGAGGCAACGAAGGGATATGGATCCTTCAGCAGCTCGGACGGAATGTCATCCAGGCGAAAGGAAGGCTTCAGGCGCCGGTAGATGTTGTATTTCGTTGCTCCGACATTTTCCCATTGAAGATCGATTGCACCAGTGGCAGAACTTGGCGTCAATGTCAGGCCCGGCGATTTGGGAGAACGACCGATGAGAGCTGCGCCTTTCAACAGGTTGAAATTGCCGCTTGGGTCACGAAAGAGTTTGCTCACCCGACTTATCTTCGCGAACAGAGTATCGCGACCAGCTCGGAGCGCCGCGTTTTTGTTCGTTGGGGAAATTCCTCCGACGATGTTGTCAACTGTCTTCTTCCACAGCTGACCGACGTTTACTGCTTTTGCCCATCCCATGCTCCCGACAGCATAGCATATCACGATCCGGACACTATCTCCCAGGTTGCGAAAATCGTACGGGCCAAATCCCAAGGTGCCGGTCTTGTAATATTCTCTGTTGGGATTCTTGTCAACCGCCCAATCTTCGGTTTGACTGGACTTCCAAACGTCCCAGTTGAAGGGGCTGCGGAATTTCTTGCGACTGTTGAACTCATTCCAAATTCCCTCCGGACCCAGACTACCTCCGGGCCGTATCGAAAACGCGTTACCCGAACTCGCTCCCCCGAAGCTGTAGTACGACATAACAGGCTGACTGGCATCGTTCGTCCCGTCGTTCACCGCTCGATCGACGTGGAGAACCGCCATCCCTGGATACTGAGTGGACATGAAAACGCCCGATGACGGATGAGGATCTCCCTCATCATCAATCGGAGCGTTGAGAGGTGAATCGCCATCCCATCCGTACAGCACGCGAATTGGCTCTCCACTCACGTTGCCAACATAATAGTCTAGCCAATCATCAACGCCGGAAGCCCAGCTCGTATTACCCGAGAGAATCGTCGGTCCCAGCCCGGACGGCTGGGGCACAAAGTCAATTCCTATGAAGCACTGCCGAACCTGGTTGTTTGGATACTCAACGGCGTCGTCACTGTTGATATTGCCGGTGTTCTTGAACATGTACTCTACTATGATAAAGTCATCGTTCGGTCGGCTCGCGAACGCATATGCTCTTTGAGTCAGACTGATCCCGGAGCTCGTGTTGCACGTGGCAACGATCATTTGGTCGCAAAGCATTGTCGGGCCAGCGACCTCATCATACGGTCTCCAGTCCGGGTCAGAATAGTTGATCCCTTTTACAATCCGGTCTGGAGGACGATATTTCCAGTACCGCTCGATACTCACAGGTACCGTTGAACGCTGGACGTCTTTGTAGTATCTCGTGCTTGCCTCCGATACGAAATAGGCCACCGTTGTCTGCTGCGGCAACTCTGACCAATTTCCCGTCGACGGATCGTACACCCATTTTGTGCTGAAATCCCTCGAGGCGATGACGAATCCTCCGCCGTATACACAACCCATACTCCCGTAAACCGTGTAATCAACGGGATAGACCACGGTGTTCACGCCATCGAGAGCGTTGATCTCGTTGATCCTCATACTCATCGAGCCTACCCCGATACTGACGTCGGTCTGCGCATTCGCCGATCGTCCGAAGATGATGAAAAGGGTAAGGCATAAAAGGCTGACTCTCATGAGATGGCCGGTTCTGGACGCTGACCCTCGCGTTAGAGGAGTTGGCATTCTATTCATAATGGAAGAGGTTTTCATTTTTGGGCTCATGATCGATAACGCCCTATCTAAACTCGAAGCGCAACCCCAGGAAGATCTGTCGAGGATGGAGATAAAGATCATATGGCGTGGTGCCAGGGCCCTGTGCAGCAGGGTTGTTTGGAAGCGCCTTAAGAGCAAGATCCTCCCTCTCACCCGGCTTTCCACCCTGCTCTTCTAGCAATGCTATATAGTTGTCTCGCAAGGTCCAATCCGGCTCGACGTTATCACCAGGCCCAATGAACGCGTATCTGTTCATGTTCTTCGTATTGAAAACGTTCTCGACCTGGATGTACATGACTGGCACGACCGGGCCACCCAACTCAAAACGCTTTGTAAAGACCAAATCCACAGCGTAGTGCGGAATCCAGCGTTTGTTGTCCCTCGGATCGTACGGAGCAGCCAATTTAGTCGGATTGTACGTGAACGACGGCTGCGCTCTCCACCAGAAAAGCACGTTCAGGCGCAGATCACCGAGCGGATGAAACAGACCGAGCGCCGGGCCAAAATCTCCTGGAGTATGCAAATCGAGATCAATGTTGCATCGAGGTTCCGGAGCCGGAGTCCTTCGTGTGTAATCTCTCACCACGGGCTTCGTGCTGGGGTTTTCGAAGAATTGGGCAAATCCACTCTGACCCACCGTGAATTCATCGTAGTCAAAGTCGGCCCACGCTGCCCAAAACGGTCCTGCGCGTTTTTCCAGCCTGATTTCAAATCCGCGCGCGTTGAAGTATGCATCTGGAGCGTACGTTCGATACGTAGTTTGGTATTGAACGCTCCCCAGCTGATGTGGCAAGCCGACGTACTGCACCTCGGCGAGTTTGTTGTTCACATCTTTGTAGTACCCCGAGATTTTGAGGACCACGTTCTCAGCGAGCGCGTGCTCATACCCGATTTCGTACTGGATGGTTCTGATCGGAGGGAGCTCAGGGTTTCCAAATACATCCCATCCAGGCAAGCCCGTTCTTTTTTCGATACGATATTGATATTCGTACGGTGGGTCGACGTTTTGATGAGAGTAGTTGAAGTAGATCTTTGCATCTCCACTGATCGGGTGTGAGATGGAAAAGCGGGGTGAGAGAACCCATCTGATGGTAGGATGGTAGACAGGACCGCCCGAGATGCTATCAGGCCCCAAATATGCAGTTCGGAAATAATCACTCCAATGATAATCCCATCTGGTTTGATCCGTAAATGGGTTCAGCCATGTACGATGGGGAATTCTGAGATCGGCCCTGAGTCCAACCGTGGCAACCATCCCTTCAAATTCCAACTTGTCTTGGGCCCAGAGGCCAAGCGTCTTCGGATACACATGCCAATACCACTGGTACCGGATATTGTCGCTCCCCTCTCTGCGTTCGTCTTTCAACAAGTCAACATAGGTGAACTCAGTCCCGATGCCTATCAGATTCGACTTGTCCACCTGACTGGTGAGCGCGAACTTGAGGTTGAAGGATTTGTCCCTGTTGGCCTCGTACGCACCGTGAGTACCTCCCAAAAGGTTCGCTTGGCCCATGTTGAGTGGAGGATCCGTGAGTCCCACGTCGAACCAATACCCTACCGGAGCGAGGGCATATTCTCCAGTAAGCACTGCCACGTTGCCGTCCTCATCTCTAAGCGTCACTGTCTGCGTCGTGTCACGCAGAGGAGGAGGCCCTCCGTTGGCTCGAAGATCATTGTACCAGACGGAAACTTCGTAAAAAGTCTTTGGACTGAGAGTGTGGGTCAGCTTGAAGCCAGATTGATTCCTGATTCGAGTTGCAATCGACATCCGGTCGAGATATGGCCAGTGCGTGAGATGGTTTGCCTCTCCCGCCGCAGTGAGGGCGATATCTTCCTCGTTCTCGAACAAGTAGCGGTTTTCCCTTGTGCCCTGGGGATCGTCATACCCCAGCTCCCTGTCGACCTCTTTCCTGTCATAGCGATTGATTCCACCATTCTCGACATACCGGTGGGTATATGAGACCTTCAGATTCGGAAGAATTGATGACGTGACTTTTCCTGTCAGGTCAAAGTGTTTGAAGTACGGAACGGCTTGATTGAAAAGATAGTATGACTTCTCATAGTTCTCCGACAGGAAGAATGTCGTTTTTTCGAGATACGGGACCGGTCCCCCGAACGTGCCTCTCAGGTTCAGATCTGGCTTATCACCGTACTTCGTGACCTCATCCCGCATTCTCCACCGATACAGTTCTCGCAGGAGTTTTGGCTTCCCGATGAACTGTGAATAGATTTGCTTTGCCACCGCATTTCTGTATTGGGAAGTGTTGCTCGTATCAATAATGCTCGCAAGCATTGTCCAGTTATCCATGCTGTCAAATTTCTCGTCGTAGTACTCCTTCAACGATTTGCCGAAGTGTTTCCTGGCGGGCACACCGTAAAGACCATCGAACGTCGCTTCGTACCTGTTGCCTCCCTCTTTCATCACAAGGTTGATAACGCCGGAACTAGCATTCCCGTACTCAGCACCATATCCTCCTTTCATGATGCTTGCTTCTTCGAGCGCGTCCGCGTTTATTCGAGTCTCAACTTGATTGTCCAGGTTATCGCGCGTCTCCATTCCATCGATTCTCAAGCTCATTGCCGCTTCGCGTTCACCTCGTATGAACAGGCCGCGCATGTCCGCCTCTCTCACACCCGTCCGCTTGTCAAGGACATCCTTGAATCCTGCTACAGGAAGAGCCGCGATGTCATTGCCGCTCAGTAGGTCATTCGATCCACCCACATCCAGCTGGACGATTGGTCTTTGCGCAACGACGACGACCTCCCGCATTTCCAACGACCTTTCGCTGAGCGCAAAATCAAGCCTCGTCGTCTGATCGATGTCCACGCGCACCTCTCTCTTCACCAGCGGATCATAGCCGACGACCGATGCCCGAACAGTATACGATCCGGGAGGCACGCTCAAGACAAAGTAGTCGCCTTCAACATCGGTCGAGGCGCCCATCGACGTGTTTTCGAGAGTCACATTGACGCCAACGAGCGGCTCACGGGTCTTCGCATCGTACACTTTTCCGGCAATCTTGCCGGAGGCGGTTGCAGATGCAGCTTCGGCCACAGCATAGATTGCGGCAGATGCGGCCAGCACAACAACAAATAGTCGGCCTTTCATCAAACGCGTCATACGGAGGCTCCTCTTGCGAGGCATGACTGGATCTGATTCACGGGCGGAACGACCGTTCTCACACTAGTGCTGTTTCCTCCGAAGGAGTCCTTCGGACAAAAAGTGTTCTTGTCTTTGAGTTTGCGATTGTGCATTTGGAAACGGGTCCCGCTCGTAGTGCGAGCGGGATGCCTTACTGAATATGCCGAAGGCATGGCGTTGCCACAAGATTTATTGATAGAAGTGGCACTCTAGGTTGTTTCCCGAACTACGAGTTCTGGTTTGAGGATGATCTTCTTGGGTTCCGGTGTCTCCTCCGACTCAAGTTTGTCGAGGAGGATTCGAGCCGCAGTCTGACCGATTTGATGAGTAGGCTGGCGGACGGTAGTAAGTGGTGGATGCAAGTACGCGGAGATTTCAATATCGTCGTACCCCACGAGGGCCACATCTTGGGGAATTCGCAAATTAGCTTCGCCAATGGCTTTCATCGCGCCGATCGCGAGCCGATCGTCCCATACGAAAATCGCCGATGGTCGCTTGTCTTTGGCAACCAGTTCTTTTACGAGCTTGTAGCACGATTCAATGGTCTCCTCGCACACCAAAAGGTCAAGACACTCCGAGGGGAGCCCGGCTTCCTGGGTCGCCTTCCTGCACCCCGCGATCCTTTCTTTTCCACTGGACGCATTTGGTCTTGCACAGACATAGGTAATCCGTCTGTGTCCTTTTTGGACAAGGTGGTTGACTGCGAGATATGCGCCATGGACATTGTCATTGATTACAAAGTCGACATCCACAGCATCGGCGTGCCGATTGAGGAAGACGAACGGCACAGGATTCCTCCTCAACTCTTTTATGTACCGACTGTCTGCTTGCACCGGATAGATCAACATCCCATCCGTTCGTTTTTCTCTTGCTTGCCGGAGGTACTCAAGTTCCTTATCTGCGCTGTCATGGGTGTTCCACAAGAAAATGCCATAGCCTCGTTCGCGACACTCGTCGCCGATTCCTTGCACGACCGCAGCATAGAACGAATCAACGTTGTCCGGGACGAGCACGGCGACTGTTTTTGTCTTCCGAGTGACCAAGCTTCTAGCCAGATGGTCTGGAATGTAGTTAAGCTGGCGTGCGATCTTCAGAACTCTGCTTTTCGTCTCTCGGCTTATGTCGGGTCTGTTGTTCATTGCCCGAGAAACGGTGATCATTGACACCTTTGCCTTCTTCGCAATGTCCTTCATCGTCGGCGCCATACTGGGAAGACCCTCCGCTTTGTTTCTTGGATTCTTGCAGGGTTGTGATATTCTCGAAATGCTGAATTGGTAGCGCTACCGGTAGCGCTACCGTAATATAGGGAGGCCAGGTGTTCTTGTCAAGGTTTTTTTTTGAAATTTGATGCAACTTGCCCGCCGGAACAGGGTGGCGAGGATCAGTACAGGTTTTTTTCAGCTCCCCCTGAGTGCTTTCGCCTTGGGTCCGCTGCTCCGATCTCGTGTTTTTGGAGGTGAACGAGGACGTGGCTGTGGACCAGCCGTCGATTCCAGCAGGATTTGAGGGGAAGGCGGTGCCGAGTGTTTGGGAAGGAAGAAGGTGCGGTGCTACTTCGAAATCTCAACCGTTGATTGTAGTCTGGCGGAGGCTGGAAGAAAAGAGACATCAGTTTTCAGGTCGGACTACTTGGTCGACCAGCACGCTTCCGTTCAGCTGACCTCCGATAAGATGATCAAAAATGGTCGAGATCACTACGAAGGTCTTGTTGCATTCCTTACAGATGTATTCGTAAGTAGGCATGTGAATTCCCTGTGACCTGAACCTGTGAAGGCTACTGTTAAGGAAGTCGAGGTTAGCAAACCTAAACCTCCTAGTTCGGGCCCCGAGGAGAGACCTGCTTAGGCGGCTTGGGTTTCTGCTCATTTTTTGCCATAGTTACTGCCGCTTAAGAAGGCAGCTCAAGGATCGGTTCAGACTTGTTTGTCATCGCCCCCGGGACGGATTCTTGCGCTTGCGGACCGCCATATCGTCAAAGAACGCTTTGAGACGCCTAAAGTCCTCTCACGATGAGTTGTTGTTCCCGAACTGAGAAATACCGGCACGTCGTTTGATCTCCCGGACAAGTTGTCTATCGTCAAAGTCAAAAGCAGCGATCCTACCAATCCCCGTGCTGGCTGGAGCCCAAGAAATGCCACCGTTTGTTGAAATGAAAATTCCTGCGCCATAAGTACCCGCAAAAAGGTTATTGCCATAGGCTGTGAGCGAGAGAATGGTACCGCCGGAGACTCCGTCAGACTGCACCCATTGCGCGTGAGCAACGAATGCGACCATCAGGGAAAGCGAGAAAAGAACGAGAATAGATCTTACTTTGTGCATATGCTAGACTCCTTATACCATACGTTTCCAGCATGAGGTGTTCTTTGGTAACCCATTGTTGACAATCTTCTAGGCTAAGCCATCGTTCGTGGAAAGAAACACACTGCCCCCATTCGTGCCAGGTCTTTTGAGCACCATCAGCGTAAGATCGTCTGACTGATGCTCACCGTCAACAAACCTCTCAACATCGTCCATAATCCCTCGAAGGACGTCACGCGCTGTCTTATCGCACACTCCTACTATTGCTTGTCGAAACCGATTTTCACCGAACTCTTCGTTGGACTTGTTCTTCGCTTCGGTAACACCATCGCAGTAGAGGATCAGGCAATCATTTGGCTCAAGCCTTTGAGTTTCTTGTTGAAACTCTACGCAATCAAACATTCCTAACGGCAATCCTGTTGATGGAAGCGATATAATAGAGAATTGCTGAGAGCGAACAATAACAGGGTAGCAATGTCCGGCATTCACATACGTCAAGGTTCCATTATGAGGATTCAGGACCGCAATGAATAGCGTAATAAATCTATCTGCTTCCGTGTTCTCGTACACGACCCTGTTGAGCTTCCCGACGAGCTGCGCGAGGTCAGTTGCTCCTTCAACGAAAGCGTGCAAGTAGGCTTGAAGCGTTGACACCAAAAGAGCCGCCGCGACACCCTTTCCTGAAACGTCCGCAATCGCGATAGCGTATTTTCCATCTGCCATTGAAATGAAATCGTAGTAGTCTCCTCCTACAAGTCTCGTCGGTCGACTAAATGCATCAATGTCATAACCGAATAGCAAGGGAAACTCTTTCGGAAGCAACCGACGTTGAATATGACCTGCGATTTCCAGCTCCTTCTCTATTCGTTCTTTCTCGATGATGCTGAGGTGAAGTTGGGCAGTTTCGATTGCGAGCGCAGCATGGACTGAGAAGCCCTCAAGAAACGTTTCATCCTCTTTCGTGAATACGCCAGTTCGCTTGTTGAGAATCTGGAATACGCCGACGATCTTCCCTACTCTATTTCGCATCGGCATACTGAGCATGGTCCTCGTTTGGAAGCCCGTCTTCAGATCGAATGCACAGAAGAACCTTTTGTCTTTCCAGGCATCTTTCAAGTTGATCGTCTTTCCGGTTTTTGCCACGTGTCCGGCTATGCCGGTCCCTAGAGGCAACCGAACCTCTACGATATTCTTGCCAATGAGCACTTTCGACCATACTTCATTCCGCTCTGCGTCAACGAGATAGATCGTACCTCGCTTGGCGTCCAGATTCTTTGTTGCAAGACCAAGAATCAGCTCAAGCAAGGTGTCCAGATTAAGCGTCGAATTGAGTATCTTGGAAGCATCGATTAGCGCCTCAAGTCGTGCGATTTGTCTGCGCGGACGTGATTTTTGCACAACGTGCATCGCCATGAAATCCTTTCTGGATCAGGTGAAGGCACAACCTGACATGGTTTCACTAGCAAATTGATTGGAGACCGGGGATACGGCCTCTATGAAGAGACATCGCAGCCGAGAAACTAAGTCAACTTCTGTTTTTCCCTCAAATTGAATTCCTTCAGAAATCCAATTTTCATGCCGAGGTAGGGAGTCTGATTTCCCGTTTGCCGTTCAGGATAGAAGCAAAAAGAATCGTCACGCATTAGCATGCCGCCAAACTGAATTGCACATGAATCGAGTTTCGTGATGTGTTGTAGAGGATGAGTGCGCACCGACTCCTCGCTACATGGCTACGGAGTTTGCCACGCCTGGACTTGAGAGGAGTGCCTCTTCCTCAGCCGCCAAATAAACTAGAAACAGTTTTCCCTTATACTATCGCAAAAGGATCATTTTTTTCGTCTCTACGAAATCTCCCGCCTGCAGGCGATAGAAGTAAACGCCGCTGGCCACAACTTGGCCTGACCGGTTGGTTCCGTTCCACACTTTGATGTGTATTCCATCTCCCATCTTCTCCTCGATGAGCGTCGCAATCTCCTGACCAAGCACGTTGTAGATCTTCAATGACACATCTGCCGGGTGTGGCAGAGAAAACGCGATAGTCGTGCTGGGATTGAATGGATTAGGGTAGTTTTGATCTAGTGAAAACTGCTGAGGCACCGAGGAACTCGCAACCCCGGTCACCTGACGGCCATCGGTTGTGAAGGTCCACTTGTCATCGGTTCCCAGTGCGACGGAGGCATGAATAATGAGCTTGTCTCCAGCTTTGTACGCGGGATTCGGCCCGAGCACCCAAAATGCGTACAGAACAGGAACGCCGGCAAGTGAATTGACGTTTGATGTCGCCGTATAGAAGGCTTTCGCTGCGGGGGTGTAGTCTTGATCAATAATCCAACCATATTCTCGGTCGCCGGAAGTTGTGCTGGGAGCCCACACACTGTCAAAGACCGTTGAAGGGTTCGCTTCCATGAATGCGAAATCGATCTGCCGTCGCTTTCCACCCGTGATGTCCCAGACGGTGAAGGGCTGGGTAAAGAACCCACCATATGGTGCACCGCCCGATCCGGAAGTCGCGGTACGAATGAAGTCGTACGCCTTCTGCCCAACAGCCTTTGAGTGGGGAGTCCCAAGAAAATCAATTTCAACATCCTTGGTGACCTGGAATGGCTTCAGGGTACCGGGGAAGAACGCTGCTCCGCCAACATAGGGGGCAAGCTGATTGACTTGTGCCCAACCTGGAGGATAGGTGAAATCCGCAACCTCGTTGCCTTCCAAGTAGTATGGTTTTGCCTGGAATCCGAACTGGAACCCGTCAGGCACTATAATGTTGGATGGGTCAATGCCAAAGTTCTGGTTCGGTGCAATGACCACCTTGTTCTTTGTAAGATCCATCAACTGATACTTCATATCAAACGCATTGAGCGTATCGCCGGTCGAGAGGATGATCTTTTTGGCAGGTCCGTTGACCGCTTGCACCTGATATGTGTCGCCTGTGAGCGCCAATGGATTGATGATCTTCACGTTGAATTTTCCCCATGCAGATCCCGTTACATGTGCCGGAAGTATCGTGTCACCAAATGCTGATGGTGTACCGGTTCCCATAGCCGACTTGTGAGGGATTACGGTAAGAACGATCGGAGTAGACTCAAGTTGTTGCGGCAGGTACCCCTTAACTGTGGCAATACTATAGGCCGTGACAGCAAGGTAGTATTCCTGACCGTTGTAGATCTGTCCAACGTTCTTGACCATGTCCTTGGTGAATTCGAAATATCGCGTAATCCCACTGTTCGTTCCGAACTGCACCGGAACGGGAAGGATTAATCCTGATACCGGCTGCAAATCCGTGACAACCGAAACATCATCTATGAGATCATACGTCGCAAGTCTCTTCGCATCACGAAGGGAAGAATTCGACGCCGGGAGCTGATACACGTTGTATCCCTCGAACATGTAGTGACCCGGCTCTGCAGGCTTGTTCTCAATATTGTTCACAGTGGTGGCATCTGAACCCCACTCAAGAACGATTCTCTGGTCAAGCTCAGCAATCACGACGTGTGGGTTCGGAGGAGGCTTCGGAACCTGGAACAGAGCGTCGAGAGTGTTCTGCACAAATTGGTCGTTGAATTTCATGACCGAGATGCTGGACAACCTGTCCGCACCAAGCCCAACAGCGAATCCGACATACACTTCCTGCGTGTCTCCCGGAGCCAGAGTGAACGGACCAGAATTCAATAGCATTCGACGGTCGCCAGGTAAGAGGGAGTAGTTGGTACCCAACCCATCAATGAAGCCGGTATGGGTTACCGGATCGCCGCTCATCATGAACTTTGTGTTC
>JBGPAN010000047.1:0-13366 GCA_041480785.1 Bacteroidota bacterium
CATCGGCCGCATCGTTCAAAATGTTGATGTCCTCGTCGGTAACGAGGAGGACCTGCAAAAAGGATTAGGAATTCCCGGTCCCGAGGTGGCCGCCACATCGGCACTTGATCCAAAAGTATTCTTCGGGATGATCGATAAAGTCACGGCAAAGTTCCCGCAAGTAAAAGTTGTCGCAACAACGCTCCGCAAAGTGCATTCGACAAATCGCCACACTTGGAGCGCCGTTGCATGGATGAACGGCAAGAGCCACATGGCGGCGACGTGCGAACTCGATGTTGGGGACCGCGTTGGTGGCGGCGATGGTTTCGCCAGCGGACTCTTCTATGGATTATTAACAGGGGAGACGCCCGAAGAGGCGGTAAAACTGGGGTGGGCGCATGGGGCATTGCTGACGACGACCCCTGGTGACACAACCATGGTAACATTGGAACAGGTACGCGCCTTTGCGAAGGGCGGATCGGCGCGCATTCAACGCTGAAAGAGACAGAAGGCAGAAGGCAGAAGACAGAAGACAGAAGAAGCATAGCTAAATTAGAACGCAAGACGGAGGAAGGACCATGGCAGAGTACGGTAAACATCTTTATATGATTGTATTTCCCATCAACGCACTGGTGGCTTCGCAGCTGAGTGCGCAGGAATTTGCCGAGCACTACACAGTCGGCAGTGCGAAGCACTATAAAGGCAAGGTGATCTTTGCGGAAATCGACATCAATTTTAGAAATCCCTACTTCGAGATCGATCAATACCTGGCTCTCACCGTGCCGCACCCAGATGGTAAACCGAAGAAGACAAAATTTATCTGTTCATATGCGGTGTTGGAGCACGTCGAGTTGAAGGCATTGAAGAACCTGTATCTGGTGACTGCAAACGGGAAAGCCCTCGAGCTTGAGCCAAAACCGTACACGGCCGTCAATGAACCGGGATTGGTTCGGATCTACCAGGAGATCACCCCGTTAACAAATCTGGTCGCTTCAACGGTCGATCAGCGAGCGTTCGGGAAGTACATTACGAGCGAAACGCTATCCAAGGGCGCTCCGAAGATCTGCTTCACGCAATACGAGTTCAACGTTGATGAATTTCTGGAGAAGAACAGAAACCGTGAGATCATGTACTCTCCGATTCCGGAAACCAATCCGGCGCGGATTTACGACTACCTGGTGGAATTGAAGCGCGAGACAACCAAGAAAACGAAAACAATCAGCCTGAGCACAACGCTTCTTGAAGCTTCGTATGCGCTCGTCAGGCATGGATTCTGGTTTGCAGAAGGAAGCAATCTTCTCTTCTATCCCATGCCGTCGCACAGCGATCTAGAAAATAAGTACTACGATTGGTGGAGATTCGTTCGGTAAGACAAGGCTGGAGGCCGGGATGCAAAAATCCCTGCCGTCCCAGCCGTATACTCGGTTCTTTGATCAACCACAATGAGAAAGCAGCACAACCGTACCGTTTGGTATTTCGGGAGGTCGTAATGAAAACTCATCTGTATATGCTCTGCTATCGCTTTGAAGCCCTCGTGGCATCACACCTGGAGCCGGAGGCATTCGGGCGATATATGGCGGTCGGTACTCAAAAGAACGCGCGTGGAAACGTGCTTTTCTTTGAAATCGACCCCGCGCTGAAGAGTGACTACTTCAAACTAGATAATCTTGAACAGCGTTGTGTGCCGCATGTCGATGGAAGCCCCAAGCGCAGCAAGTACATTTCCGTGTACCGAGTAATGGAGCATCTCGATCTCGCTGCATTTGGCAAGCTCTACCTCTGTACAGCGGATGGACGCGTGATGTCGCTTGATTCGGCACCCTATGATGCGAAGCAGGAAATGCCTGGATCGAATCTGTACGAAGAACTCTGTCCCGTCTACCCGCTTGTTGTATCGGCGCTTGCCCCGGCGGCATTCCTGAAGTTCATGACAGACCAGGGCAACCCTGTGCATATTCCCCGGTTGTTCTTTGTTGATATGCTCCTGGACCGCGACGAAAGCGGCAAGTTGGCTGGATATCTTCCATATCCCGATCCGCTTCACCTGATCGACTGCGTGAACGACCTCGAGAAGGGGAGCGACAAGAAAACCAAGACGGTCTCGCGATCACCTCGCCATCATGCCTTTTTCCGTACCATACGACGAGGGTTCTTCATCGGCGATCAGAAGGATTTGAAGTTCTACCCATTCCCTGAGCGACGTATCCTGGAAGTTGAATACGCGAAGTGGTGGAGATCGGCGTCAGAGAGCCTGATTTCATAGAGAAACGAACGGTGTGAAGAACACACCCGATCTGGATTTTGCGGTGCCCCATCCCGGGTCTGCCAAACACGGGATGGGGGAGTCCGCTGGGCTTCGCCGCAATGCATCTATTATCACTGACTTCCACATGTTGTCCAATCAGAAATGGTCTTTACGATGAAATCACTACGAGAAACATTCAAGTCGGAGACCGTCCGACACGCATACCTGGTGTTCATGATGGTACTCTTTGCCGTTGTGTATATCTGGCAGATCGGTAATGGCCAGGACACAACAAAGGCTGCAACAGCGGCGGTGGCAGTCGAATCGACTCACTTCTCGCCATTCTCGCCATTCTCGCTCTTCAGCGATCCAAAATACTCTCCCATGGAGATCGCGAGTCTTCTCTTTGTTCTTGGGATTGCCGTGGCCGGTCTGCTCTATGCCCTGCTCCTTGTGCGACAGGTCTACAATGCGGACTCCGGAACAGACAGAATGAAGGAAATCGCGGCGGCTGTGCGCGAAGGGGCAAACGCATACCTCGGTGCACAGTTCAGGCGAATTGGGCCCCTGATTATCGTCATCACGCTTCTGTTGTTTGTGACCTATACGGGAGCGGTCGATGCATTTCGTTGGGGACGGGCGATCGCATTCCTCTTCGGCGCCCTCTTTAGCTGGACCGTGGGTTTTGTCGGCATGCGGTTGGCGACGACAGGAAACCTCCGTGTTGCGGCAGCAGCCATGCATGGGTATGGAAAAGCGATGCAGCTTGGCTACCGGACTGGTACCGTCACTGGAATGCTCACCGACGGATTGGGCCTCCTCGGTGGGACGATTATCTTCCTCTTCTTTGGTGAGAAGGCATATGAAGCACTGCTCGGCTTTGGATTTGGCGGGACGCTCCTTGCTCTCTTCATGCGGGTTGGCGGTGGCATCTACACAAAGGCAGCAGATGTCGGAGCAGATCTTGTCGGAAAAATCGAAAAGGATCTCCCCGAAGATGATCCGCGCAATGCAGCGACGATTGCCGACAATGTCGGCGACAACGTTGGAGATTGCGCCGGTATGGCAGCAGATATCTTCGAGAGCTATGAAGTCACGATCGTAGCAGCGATGATCCTCGGAATGGCAAGCTTCGGACATAAGGGGGTCATCTTCCCGCTGCTCGTTCGGGGTATCGGTGTTCTTGGCTCTATTATCAGCACCTACACGGTCAAGGCGGGGGCGCACGATTCGTCCGACAAAGCACTCAAGAGCGTTCATCGCGGATTCTGGATCGGCTCGGTGATCAGTGTCATCGGCTTCTTTGTCCTCGGCTACTACTATCTTCATTTCGATGCCGGATATCTGCTTGCGAATCCCATGGCGGCTGCGGGATTTCCACAAGGCGACCCGAATATGCTCGCCACGCTCTTCTCATGGGGTATTCCGGGACTTGATCTTCGCCCGGCTTTTACGTGTCTCGTTGGCGTGTTCCTTGCCGTTGCCCTGAACAAGGTCACGAGCTACTACACACACACAGGACATGCTCCGGTCAAAAGTCTTGCGAAAGCGTGCACCACAGGACACGCAACAAACATCATCCAGGGATTTGCCGTCGGGTATGAGAGCACGGTTGCGGCCATCATCGTTATCGCATCTGCAATCATGATCTCGGTGCTCATTTACGCTGGAACGCCTCCGTTGTTCATCGCTTACGGTATTGCGATGACCGGCATCGGGATGTTGACGTTGACGGGGAATACGATTTCGATGGATGTTTTTGGGCCGGTGGCAGACAACGCCAATGGTATCGGCGAAATGGGATATGATCCAAAAGAGATGGAGCAGGCAAATCCGGGGAGCTACAAGCGCGCACGACAAATCCTTGCGGACCTTGACGCTGTCGGCAATACAACGAAAGCCGAAACGAAAGGAATTGCCATCGGCTCAGCCGTGATCGCGGCAGTCTCGCTCTTCGCCAGCTTCATTGCCGTGATCGCAGTTGGAAGCGAAGACAAAATCAATGAAATGACGACCGCCCAGTACCTCGCGGTGTCCGGGAAACTGACGGTAGCCGATCCCATGGTGTTTATTGGATTCCTCATCGGAGGAGCCGTCCCGTTTCTTTTCAGCAGTATGCTAATTCGGGCTGTGGGGCGTGCAGCGTTTGATATCGTTCGCGAATGCCGCGACCAGTTCAGAGACCCCGAGATCTGGGAAGGAACAAAGAAACCTGATTATGGCCGGGTCGTCGACATTTGCACCAACACGGCACAGAAGGAACTCATCGGTCCGGGATTCCTTGCGATCATGGCTCCACTGGTCGTCGGGTTCCTGCTTGGTCCCTATGCCTTGGGAGGATTTCTGGCAGGGATGATTCTCGTGGGACAACTTCTTGCGGTCTTTATGTCGAATGCCGGTGGTGCGTGGGACAACGCGAAGAAACTGATTGAGGACGGTATTTACGGTGGCAAGGGGTCCGATGCGCACAAGGCTGCCGTCACCGGTGACACGGTCGGCGATCCGTTGAAAGACACTGCGGGACCGGCAATCAATCCGCTGATCAAAGTCATGAATATGGTCAGCCTGTTGGCGTTAGGCCTCGTTCTCAACTACAATGTTATTGCGCCGGCACTCGTGGCACCTGAGATGCAATGGGCAATGAAGACCATCGGCGGACTTGCTGCGCTGCTTTGTTCCGTGGCAATTGCCTGGGCCATCTGGCAGAGCAAACGGGAAGGCACCGAGCTGACACAGCTCGAGCCAAAAGTGAAACCAGCGAAGAAAAGCAGGAAAACACGATAAAGGACAATTATGGGTCTCAAGGTTCTCGCAGCGACAGACACCGGCCTTGATCTCCTCGCGCTCGGCGAGTGCATGATCCGGCTGAGTCCGCCCGGACATCAGCGCATCGAGTTGACGCCAACCTTCGAAGCATATGCCGGGGGCGGGGAATACAATGTCGCGTATGCCTTCGCTCGCTATGGAATGCGAACGGGCTGGGTATCGCGACTCGTTGACAATCCTCTTGGACACTTCATCCGGAATCATGCTCGGACGAGTGGAATGGATGTCAGTGAGATCGTCTGGGTTCCCTACGATGGCTCGGGGCGGGCCGACCGCATTGGATTGAACTTCACAGAGGTTGGTATCGGAGTCCGCGCGAGCGTCACACTCTATGACCGCGGCCATACGGCAATCGCGCACATGAAGCCGGGAGATGTGGATTGGAAGCGAATATTCCGGGAGCGGAAGGTCCGCTGGTTCCACACAGGCGGAATCCTCACGGCACTGAGCGACAGCTGCGCAGTAGTCGCGTACGAATCGATGAAGGCGGCTCACGAAGCAGGCACGATTGTCAGCTATGATCTCAATTTCCGCAGTAAGTTGTGGTCTTCAAAAAAAGCGATCGAGGAAACGAAGAAACTTATTCCGTTCATCGATGTGCTCATCGGAAATGAAGAGGACTTCCAGAAGGTGCTTGGTTTCCAGGTCGAAGGAACAGATGAAAACCTGAAACAGCTGCCGATGGAAGGCTACAAACAAATGGTCCAGAAGGTTGTCAAGGCGTATCCGCACATCAAAGCCGTCGGGACAACGCTGCGCGAAGTGGTGAGCGGGCTCGTCAACAACTGGTCGGCGATCATGTACTACGATGGAACGTTCTATGAATCGCGGAAGTACGAGAACCTGGAAATCGAAGATCGGGTTGGCGGAGGCGATGGATTTTGCAGCGGATTCATCTATGGTCTGCTTCACGGCATGCTGCCGCAAGAGTGCGTGGAAATGGGGGCGGCGCATGGAGCACTCCTTCAATCGACGCGTGGTGACACCAGCATGGTGACGATGGAAGAAATCAAGCATGTGATGGGCGGCGGTTCAGCAAGAATCAAACGATAGCGGCGAAGAAGATGTATGGTACTCTATAGCAGGGGTTCAGAGAACGATGTGCTTCACGAGGAAGACCTGAGAAACGGTCTCTCGGAAGCATTAGGCAAACTTGGTGCTCGAAACAAAGTGCTGGCAATACCGCCGGACCACACCCGATTTCACTCGCACGCAGGCATTCTCACGAAGTTGGTTTGGGAGTACTACGGTGGCAGGCTCACGGATGTCCTCCCTGCTCTTGGCACCCATTCGGCCATGTCGGAAACCGACATCAGGAACATGTTTGGGAATACGCCGCAGAGTCTTTTCCGCGTACACGATTGGCGGAAGGACATTGTCACCCTTGGAGAAATACCTGCCGAGTTCATTCATCAACAGTCGGAAGGAAAACTCAACTACTCCTGGAAAGCACAGGTTAACAAACTCCTGGTGGAAGGGAACTTCGACCTGATCCTGTCGATCGGACAGGTTGTACCGCACGAAGTGGTTGGCATGGCGGGCTACAACAAGAACGTCTTCATAGGAACAGGTGGACCGGAAGGAATCAATAAGAGCCACTTCCTCGGCGCAGTGTACGGCATGGAACGGATGATGGGTCGGGCGGATACGCCGGTCCGGCGCGTGTTGAATTATGCGTCCGAGCACTTCGCCAAACAAATGCCGATCATCTACGTTCTGACGGTCATCGCTCGGGGCGACGATGGGAAACTGAAAGTACGGGGTTTGTACATTGGCGATGACATGGAATGTTTCAACCTGGCGTCAGCGTTGTCGCTCGAGGTAAACTTTCGGATGCTCGATGAACCTTTGAAGAAAGTTGTGGTGTATCTCGATCCATCCGAATTCAAGAGCACTTGGCTCGGCAACAAAAGTATCTACCGGACGCGAATGGCAATTGCGGACGGCGGTGAGCTCATTGTGCTTGCTCCCGCACTGAAGGAATTTGGCGAGGACAAACAGATTGATGGTCTCATCCGGAAATACGGATATGTCACGACACCGGAAGTGTTGGAATTCGTGAAGAACAATGAAGACCTGCGAAACAACCTGAGTGCTGCTGCTCACCTGATCCATGGTTCGTCAGAAAATCGGTTTTCGATTACGTATTGCCCGGGACAGCTGACGAAGCAGGAGATCGAGAGCGTCAATTTCAGATACGCAGATTTGACCGAGACGTCGAAACGATACAGCCCGGACAAACTTGTCGATGGTTTCAATACGCTGCCAGGCGGAGAAAAAGTATTCTATATCTCGAACCCCGCACTTGGATTGTGGGCTCACACGGACCGATTCAAGTGATGCTTGGCGCCGCACTCCCACACCCCTCACGGTTATCCCTGTGAAGATTGTCGTCGACAAAAAGATACCCTTCATCAATGGGGTTCTGGAAAAGTACGCCGACGTCCTGTATCTGGAGGGACGGGAAATCTCCCGAAGCGACATGCTCAACGCTGATGCACTGATCGTCCGGACAAGGACGAAGTGCAACAAGGAATTGCTCGAGGGAACGTCGGTACGTTTTATCGCATCTGCCACGATCGGGTTCGACCACATTGACACAGCGTTCTGTGAAGCGAACAAGATCTTCTGGACGAATGCAGCAGGGTGCAATTCATCATCGGTGCAGCAGTACATTGCCGGCTCACTGGTTCATGTCGCGGAGAAACTCAACCTCACGCTTGCGGAAAAAACCATCGGCATTGTGGGTATCGGCAATGTCGGTAGCAAAGTCGCAAAGCTCTGTCGAGCCATCGGAATGAAGGTCTTGTTGAATGACCCTCCACGTGAACGCAAAGAAGGATCAGACAAATTCGTGCCCATTGAAACGATCATTGAGGAGTCCGATATCATTACTCTTCATGTCCCATTGAATCGTGACGGCATCGACAAGACGTTTCACATGGGGAACGAGAGCTTCTTCTCGCGATTGGAGACAGACCAAATCCTCATCAACTCGTCGAGAGGCGAAGTTGTCGATACCGGTGCCCTGAAATCCTGCCTCCGGGAAGGGAAACTTGCGGCTTGCATCCTGGATGTCTGGGAGCACGAACCGGATGTTGATCGGGAATTGCTTGAGCTGATCGACATCGCAACGCCGCATATTGCCGGGTATTCCGCTGACGGGAAGGCGAATGGCACATCCATGAGCGTCCAGGCCTTGAGCCGATTCTTTGGCCTGGATCTCAATGCCTGGGTTCCTGACAACGTTCCGCCGCCTGAACGGCCTATAATAAAGTTGGATTGTACAGGGTTAAGCCAGCAAGCAATGTTTGTCCGATTAGTCCGACACACGTATGATATCCTTGCGGATGACAGAAGGCTGAGGGAATCGCCGCAAACATTTGAGAAGCAGCGGGGAGAATATCCGTTGCGCAGGGAATTTACAGCATATACTGTCAGGTTACGGAATGCGAACGCTGACGCTCGAACGTTGGCTCGCGCCTTGGGATTCTCTATAATAGAATGATCACTCACGCAAACAAACGGAAGAACGACTATGCAGGAAAAAGCTGATTTTGGATTGGTTGGGTTGGCAGTGATGGGGGAAAACCTTGTGCTGAACATTGAGAGCCGGGGATTCACCGTTGCCGTCTATAACCGCACGGTAGAAAAGGTCGACCAGTTTGCTCAGGGTCGGGCAAAAGGCAAAAAGATTATCGGCGCTCACACGATCGCCGAGCTCGTGGCGTCATTGAAGAAACCGCGAAAGATCATGTTGATGGTAAAAGCAGGGAAGCCGGTGGATGATTTCATTGAGCTTATCATTCCGCACCTTGAAGCGGGAGATATCATCATCGACGGAGGCAATTCGCACTTCCCTGACAGCATCCGGAGGACGAAGTATCTCGAGTCCAAAGGGTTTCAGTTTATCGGTACCGGCGTCTCCGGTGGCGAAGAAGGAGCCTTGCGCGGTCCTTCCATCATGCCCGGCGGATCACCGACGGCATGGCCACATGTGAAGTCGATCTTTCAGTCGATTGCGGCGAAGGTCTCCGATGGTACTCCATGTTGCGATTGGGTTGGTAACGATGGAGCGGGCCACTTCGTGAAGATGGTGCACAACGGCATCGAGTACGGTGATATGCAGCTCATTTGTGAAGCGTACCAGATCATGACCGAACTGCTCGGCATGACCGCAGACGAAATTCACGAAGTGTTCAAGCAGTGGAACACCGGAGATCTCGACAGCTACCTCGTGGAGATTACGCGCGATATTCTCGCATACAAGGACACGGACGGCAAACCACTGGTGGACAAGATTCTGGACACTGCCGGTCAGAAAGGAACGGGCAAATGGACGAGTGTTACATCGCTCGACCTCGGCATTCCGCTTACACTGATCAGCGAATCCGTCTTCGCTCGGTGCCTGTCGGCGATCAAGGAGGAGAGGGTCGCCGCATCGAAAGTGCTGGCCGGGCCGAAAATGAAATTCACGGGAGACAAGCGCGCGTTTCTTGCTGATCTGGAAAAAGCGCTTTACGCCTCGAAGATTGTCTCCTACGCTCAAGGATTCACGCTCATGAGAGCTGCCGCGGAGGAGTTTAAATGGAGTCTCAAGTATGGCAGTATCGCACTTCTATGGCGCGGGGGGTGCATCATCCGCTCGGCGTTCCTCGGCAAAATCAAAGAGGCATTCGACAGTAATCCGTCGCTTGCCAATCTCTTGCTTGCTCCATTCTTCAAAGAGAAGATTGAATCGTCGCAGGAATCATGGCGGCGGGTGATCTCCACTGCTGTCTTGAATGGAATTTGGGTGCCGGCGTTTTCGACAGCCCTCAACTACTACGACGGATATCGCAATGCTCGTCTGCCAGCCAACCTGCTTCAGGCGCAGCGCGATTATTTTGGTGCGCATCAATACGAGCGCGTCGACAAACCGCGTGGAGAGTTCTTCCACACGAACTGGACGGGACGCGGTGGCGAAACAGCATCGTCAACGTATCTTGTGTGAGTGCAGAGAGGGCTTCAAATTCAGTCAATGTCTTTTCACTTAACGCCCTGCAGTGCGAATTCATCCGTGCTTGCAGGGTGTCGTTTTTCCAGATTCTCCCTTCATCTTTTTGGCCAACCAGGACGATGTTTTCTTAGACATTTGCAAAATTGGGAATTGCAATTTCGGATCTGGCCAAAAGTCGAGCAAAGCACTTGACAAAACCGTTTTCTTTTGCTAAAGTTGTATCGCACCGTGAGCGGTAAAGTAAACGATTAAGGCAATTCCGATTCACCTCTGAGTCGTGCTGCTTCAGCTAGTATTCCCAGTTTGCAGAAACCTTGATGGATATCTCGCCGAGATTTTTTCGTACAAACGAGATTCCTCTTGAGAACCACATTTGCCGCGATCGCACGGTGTCCATGTTTGAATGAAAAATCATTCCGAAGAGGGATTTCTATGAAAGCACTGTCCACATCAACACTCCTCATCGTGATCGGTCTTCTGATTCCCGCAACGGCTTTTGGGCAGGCGGCATTGTCGGGCGTTGTCGCCGATTCTCTGACACACGAAAAACTCATCGGTGTGAACGTTGTGTTGGTTGGAACCGGGATGGGCAACGCAACGAACATTGAGGGTGCATACAGCATCACGGGAATCCCCCTCAAGGTCTACAGTGTGAGAATATCCTGCATCGGCTACGAGCCGAAGGTGGTGCAGATCGACTTCTCGAAAAATCCGACGAGGCGATTGGATGTTCTCCTCACATCAACGGTCATCCAGGGTCAGGAAGTGGTCGTCACTGCGCAAATGCGCGGCCAGGTGGCGGCGATGAATCGGCAAGTATCTTCCAAAACAATCGTGAACGTTGTTTCCGAAGAAAAGATAAAAGAATTACCTGATGCAAATGCTGCGGAAGCGATAGGTCGATTGCCCGGAGTGTCAGTTATACGTTCAGGAGGTGAAGCCTCAGGTATTGTCTTACGGGGGTTAAGCTCAAAGTTCAGTAATATTACGATGGACGGAGTAAAAATCCCTCCGACGGACCCTAACACTCGCGATGTAGATCTCAGCACGCTCTCTCAAGGATCGTTGGCAGGTATTGAGTTACACAAAACACTCACCCCTGATCAAGATGCAGATGCGATAGCTGGTGGCGTAAATTTGGTCACAAAAAAAGCACCATTAGAAAGATTGATTCAACTCGATCTCAAGGGAGACTATAATTATCTGATGAAGTCACCAAAGCAATATGATGTCTCTGTTCGATATGGTGAGCGATTCTTCAATGACCTTCTTGGAATTCAGCTGCAGGGAAATTCAGAAAACAAGATCCGAAGTAGAGAATTTACCTCATACGGCTACGGAACAGTCGATAATCAGACTCTTCCTAGCTGGGGGACGTACGACCCCAGTGCTTATGACAATGACTACAACATAAACCAGTTCACTGTCCGATTCACGGATGAGAAGCGCAAAAGAAATGGTGGTCAGGCAATACTCGACTTGAACACGCCAGACGATGGATTGGTCAAACTAACAGGCGTGTACAGCGAGACAGGCAGCAATATCATGACATATGAGCGCCGGTATCCGGCGGGAAATGGCGGATATGACTATAACTACCAATCTACGGATCAAACAATCGCTACGTTGAATAGCTCACTGCAGGGGAAAAATAATCTCCTCGGTTGGACGGTTGACTGGAATGTCGCCTATGCACAGTCAAAAATGGAAAATCCCTTTGGATATCGTATGGCGTTTCAGGAACCTTCCGGCGGAACCTATATATTGTCCAAGGATCACCCCGAGCTAAACATGATAGCTCTGGCAAACAACAATTTTGCTACTGCAGTACTCGACAGCACAGACTACTTTCGCAAAGAAAACTCCGACAAAGAAAAGACCATTCAACTTAGTGTATCGAAGAAGATGACATTCTGGGACATTTTCACGAATGAGTTGAAGGTGGGTGGAAAGTATAAGGCTAAAACGAGGTGGATGAAGACCGGCGATTATGTGTGGAACAACTACAAGGTCTATCCTCTCAAGAACGCAGATGGGTCATCCATTACTCTCACGGGAACGCGCTTTGAAGGTGTGACCAATAGCGCTGTTTCATTGACACGATTCATCGACATTCCAGTTACGACGCGTGACCTTTTTGGACTTTACAGAATGACCCCGCTTATCAGCGTCGACGCACTCAAGCAATGGTGGGATCTGAACAAGAACGGGGTCGCAGCAGTTGCTCAGGATTATGGTCCGAACGGCCTGTCCGTGCTCAGCGACTATGATGTCACCGAACGAGTCTCAAGTGCGTTTTTGATGAATACGTTGGATATCGGAGAAAGTGCCACTCTCATTTTTGGCGCGCGGGTTGAAAGTGAATCGAATGATTACGGTGGGAAATACTCAGATGCAGCAGTTGGCGGTACTGGCGCAGTCGTTACACTGAATGGAAAAGTCATTGATACCACCGCCCATTATACCGAAACAATCTGGTTGCCAAGCGCACAACTGGCTCTGAGGCCGACAAGTTTTCTCAGTGTCCGTTTTGCTGCGTATAGAGCACTGGGGCGGCCGGACTTCAATCTCCGTCTGCCGCAATTTGCTCCCGGCTCAGGCACGGCAGTTTTTGTAGCCGGCAATCCTAATCTAAAGGATGCAAAAGCGTGGAACTTTGAAGCAAACGCCCAGATCTATGATAATGCGATCGGTCTCTTCGCAGTTTCAGGATTCTATAAAGTCATTGATGACCTCTACCATCAAACGAACAATGTGAACCTGAGTTGGCCTTCTGGTGGCCCTGATCGCTTGATAGGCTACAAGGGATGGAGCACGAATGCGAAAGCAGGATACTACTATCGATTGGACGCCTTATTGGATTATTTGAATATGTCATCGTGGAAGAGCAATCCGGTTTTTGTCAACCTGACGCATAATAGTCCAACGTATACAGTGAATCTGGCATACAATTCGCCCGATCCTTCATACGCGTGGGGGTTCGAAATCGAGCATCAATTGAATTTCAGTTTTCTCCCTGTGTCATGGCTTAAGAACATTACCTTGTCTTACAATCTTTCGATAACACGCTCCCAGACAAATATCATCGTTGGAAAATCTGTGGTAGACACAGTCTATGTGCCAGCGTCCGGAACTCCTGGAACACCTCGTTTCCGGCCTGATACCACCGCATTGCTCACTGATGGAATCGCCGTATTAGAGACGAGACAATCGGAAGACCAGCCGGAACTGTACGGCAATGCAGCTCTTGGATACGACATAGGAGGCTTCTCGGCCAGAATATCAGTGTTCTACCAGAGTAGATACACAAGGCAATA
>JBGPAN010000048.1:0-13243 GCA_041480785.1 Bacteroidota bacterium
AGCCCGCACAGCACGAAGAAGGCGATCGCCCCAAGGATATAGACGAGATCGATCATGAGAGGATCGCCTCCTTCGGGATGACGTCCGCGCGCCTCAGCGTGAATGTGAATGTGCTCCCCTGGCCTTCGGAGCTCTCGATTAGAGCACCGGATTCGTCCGTCAGGGTATACTCAATGGTGACGACTTTGTTTTTCTGAATTGTCATTGCGGTCCTTTGCCATTTAGGGAAAAAGTTGAACTTTCAAGATAGAAAGAACCGTACAAACCGCAAGCTTTTTAGACTCATCTCCAGCTGTTGCATTTTCGCTGATTGCTTTCGTCAACCGGAGTTCGTACGATACCAGAGAGGCGGACGAAATGACGTGCCACTAAGACACTGTCGTCCCGAAACACTTTTGTTCGGGACCTCGTTTTGAGACCCCGAGCAGAATCATCTCGGGGTGACATGATTGCTTTCGTTACTTTCAACACTTGGGAGGCAATAAAACATATGAAGACTCGAATCAGATTCATGGCACCCGCCACTTTCCTCTGCCTCTTCGTACTTCCGGCTGTGGCGCAGAATAAACCTCAGCAATTGGAATTCAATTCGATCGATGGACTTCTGAAAGCATTCTACGGGTCCCTCGGCTTTCCTGAGGGGAAGGGGCCGGACTGGGAACGATTCCGGAGCCTCTTCGGATACCCGACGAGTCCGTGCGTCCGGGTCGCCGGCGACAGCGTGATGACAATGGACCGTGAAGGATTCATTGCGTTTTTCACCGGCCGGATTGCGAGGGGAACGCTGAAGAGCTTTGATGAAAAGGAGCTTTCAAGAACCGGAGAGTATTACGGAAGCATTGCGCAGGTCTTCAGTACATATGAGAAGAGGATGAATTTGGCCGATGGCGGCAAACCAGTCCGAGGGATCAACAGTTTCTCGCTCTTCTTTAAGAACGATCGCTGGTGGATTGCATCGGTGGTGTGGCAGGATGAATCTGGGGACAAACCTATTTCGGAGAAGTATCTTAAAAGCAAATAGCAGGTTTGATCCAAGAGAACAAATTCTAAACTCGAAATTCGAAATCTCAAACACAAGACTCGAAAACAAAACGAAGGTTTTCGTTTGGGGTTTCTGATTTAGGATTTCAATTTTCGGATTTCGAATTCTGCTCCTTCTAGATTTCCTCAACGAACACCGCCCTGACGATTTCAGAGAGAGTTCTTGTTTTGTGCTTGTGCTCCGGACCCGCGGGAATGAAGACTCCATCGCCCGCATTATAGATTTGCGTCTCCTTCTCAAACCGGATCTCGAATCGTCCTTCCAGCACCATGCGGATATGCCCTTTCTCACACCAATGCGGTTCCATCTCTCTTGTGTATTCGACAAGTCTGAGTTGACGCGCTCCATGCCTGATTGCCTTGAATCGGACACCCTTCATAGGCGATTCCCAGGCTATCTTCTCAAAATCGACGCGGTCTTCAGGCATCGCTCACCATTCAATATTCCTACGATTCTCTCTGACCCTCCAACCAAACAGACAGGCGAGCGGAAATCGCAATAATCGCGATGACAAAGACGCTCACAAAGAAGATCCACCTCGACATTCCCAGGAACCCTGATATCTGAAGTGAAAGGTTGAGGAGATGGTCGATTATTTTCCCCCAGACTACCTGAAGAGCGAGGAAGGCCAACAGGATTCGCCAGAACGACCCGAACTGAACAATGAACGGCATGCCGAATGCCACCAAGACGCTCCATCCGATGGAGCGGGCAATCAATGAGTGTTCGACTCCGTACCCCGGTTCGAATTGCTGGGCAAGATACGTCAGAGATCTGTGCGGTCCGAGAAGCTCAATCAGTTCCTGATACGACCAACCGTAGAGTACCGGCGCAATCCCCAGCAGAATGACAGAAACATACCTTGCATAGACGACATAATCTTGACGCACGGGAACGCTGCGAAGGACGTTGCGGCCTCTGTAGTATTCTTCCCTTAAGAGGACAATGAGAGGCATCAACATCGCGAGTGCAACGCCTGCCCTCATGCCGGAATAATGGTGTGGAAAAGACCCCATAGCAAAAGCAATTCCGACATTGAGGAGAAGGAACACCCACAACAACCAGACTGCATTGAGCCTGACGTCATTGACAACAAGCCTCAGCATACTTGGTCTCCGTTGAAATAGTTGATGTTCCCGGCTCATGGCAGGCACCCGGGAAATACCTTAGTATTCTTTGTGACGAACAAGCCAGAGTGAGAGCCTGAAAGACAACAGCCCGATTGCCAGCAACGCGAGGACGACAATCAGGATCCAGCCAATCACGCCAAAGTAGGCGGAACTGACGGCGGAAAGCTTGAGGAAGTACGTTCTCATCGCTCCAACATAGATTAGGAGGAGCATCCACATGGCAACGATACGCATGAGAGTACCCCAACGCAGGACCACCGGCAGAATAGCGTTGAAGGCAATCCACGACGCGGTTGCCCCTGCAATCAGATAGTCGCTTACAGTATAACCGCTGTCAATCTGAAAGACCCAAGACTCATGCCTGGCGAACAATAGACCCAGGAGATCCAAGACCAGCCCTTGCATGACGGGGCCAAAGAACAACAGAGAAACGACCAAATACTTTGTTGAGATCAACTCGAGGAAACTAATTGGCATTGTGCGATAGAGCAGATCACTTTTGTAGTATGGACCGGATATGAACACGACCAGCGGCATGAGCAACCCAAATTGAAAGCCGATTGATAAACAATTGCCAAAGTGGCCGGGGTAGAACATAGCGAACTGCCAAAACGTAATGCCCGCAAAAGCCCATATCAACCGGACGGCGTTGACCCTCAACTCGGTTTTGACGAGTCTAAGCACTTTGAGCATTGTTATGTCCTTTGTGTAGGAAGAATATTATGTCCTCAAGCGTAGGCTTCTCAATCATCATCTCCCCCCGTACCAGCTTCCTGACTTGCGAGACATCCCCCGTGAGCCCTTCAAAACCATACTCATGCATTCTCCATCCCTTGAACAGAGACTTGTTCTCATCGGTGATGATGTTCTCCCGAGCCTTTACGATTCCCCATTTCTCCTGTATCTCGTCCTTCCAAAGAGTACACAGCAGTTCCCCATTCTCAACGAACACCGCGTAATCTGCCACCCGGTCGAGGTCGGACGTAATGTGCGTCGAGAAGAGAACGGACTTCTCTTCGTTCTGGATGATCTCTCCCAACATCTCAAGGAACTCCCGTCGGAATACTGGGTCAAGACCTGTCGTCGGCTCGTCCATGATGATCAGATCGGCGTCGTGTGACAGCGCGAGGGCCAATGCAAATTTCGTCTTCATCCCTTTCGACAAAGAGCTGAATTTCTTTTTTGGTGAGAGGCCGAAGCGATCGAGGAGAGAAAGACATTGCTGCTCATTCCACCTAGAGTAGAAAGGCCCGATCGCACGCATGAGTGTGTTCAATTGCTGATCCTCATAGAAGTAGGGCGTGTCATAGACGAAGCCGATTCTATCTTTGATAGCGACTTCATGATCGATATTATCGAGACCGAAGATCTTGATCGTCCCCTTGTCTCTCCAGATCAGGTTCATAATCAGCTTGATGATCGTCGTTTTTCCGGCGCCGTTCGGACCAATCAGTCCGGTGATGTACCCTTTCGGGACAGCGAATGAGATGTCCTTGAGCTCAAAGCTCACGTCTCTCATGAATGTGAAGTTGCTGTATTCTTTCCGCAACGACTCGATTTCGATGACGTTTTCCATTAGTCTTCCTTCAGGAGCAATGAGAGCATCCGTTCGAGTTCTTTTCCTTTGATTCCAAGCATCTTCGCAGCTTCCACCGCTTCTGCGAGCTTGGATTCGATGAGCTTCAGCTTCTTTTCTTTGAGGAGTTCCTTATTCTTCGCTAGGATGAATGTCCCTTTTCCTGCGACGGATGAGATCAGTCCTTCCTTCTCCAGGTCGTCGTAGGCACGTTTTGTGGTGATGACACTGATTTGCAGGTCGAGTGCAAGCTTGCGAATCGACGGCAGAGCTTCGCCATCAGAAAGATCGCCAGTGACGATCTGGTGTTTGATCTCGGATTTGATCTGTTCGTAGATTGGATCGGAAGATGTGTTGGATATGAGGATTTTCACTGAGCTTGTCTACCTGCAAAGAATGACAGGATCTCGCCACTGTATATACTGTGTATAAGCTATATATACAGTATGAAAAAGTCAAGTGAAAAATGAGCTTTGAGTCGCTTCGAAAGGATCAACAGAGTTCGGTGGGAAACCCGAAAAAAGCGGTTGGATTGCCCTGAGTCAGGCAAGCTGAGGCAGGTATTGTGCCTGCCTGATCAGCGTAGCAGAAAAGTGAACCTCCTCGTGCGTTTCAGTGTTTTTCAGCAGCTTGAATTTCTTTTGCCACGCGCTCGACTTCCCTCCACACACGAAGCAGATTCTCTCCCCAGATTTTCCTGATGTCATCTTCTGTGTATCCACGTTTCACCAGCTCCAGCGTGATATTGAAAGCGTCGTCCGCACCATTCCATCCGGTGAGGCCGCCTCCGCCGTCGAAGTCGGAACCGATTCCCACGTAGTCCACACCGATGACCTTCACAATATGGTCAATGTGGTCGACCATATCCTGCACAGTGACTTGCGGCCGCGGGAATTTTGCATTGACCTCCGCCGTCCTTTCCCGGTATTTCGTCCGCTGCTCCTGCGTGAGCGCCTGCATCGCCTGACGCGCTGCAGCCCCGCGCCCTTCCGGCAATCCATATTCCTTGCGAAGAGCATCCAACGCCGCCACACGTTCAGGTGAATCCGGTCGGTTCTTGATGTATTCGGCAAGGGACACCACTTGCACGACGCCGCCGCGCGCCTTGATCGCGCAGAGCGTTTCGTCATCAACATTGCGCGGATTCTGATTCACCGCATCGGCTCCTGAATGAGATGCAATGATGGGAGTTTTAGACAGCGCAAGAGCTGCGAGCGTCGCCTTCTTGGAAGTGTGTGATACGTCAACCATGATCCCCAACCTGTTCATTTCCAGGACCACTTGCACGCCAAACGTACTGAGACCGCCATAGAGCTCTTTTGCCTCATCATCTCTGGGAGTCGACGAATCGCAGATCTGGTTATGGGCAGTGTGCGTCAGCGTGATGTACCTTGCCCCTTTGTCGTAGAATTCCTTCAATCGCCGGAGATCCGTACCGATCGGATAGCCGTTTTCGATGCCGATGCACGCAATCAGCTTTCCGCTCTTGTGAATCCGGACAACGTCATCTGCTGTGTAGGCGATGTCGATTTGATCGGGATATCTCGTCGGGAGGCGATGGATTGCATCGAAGAGATTTCGGGCGTTCCGGTACGCGTTCTCATAAGCGGAGTCTGTTCGCGGACCAACCGGGGTAAACACTGCGAAGAACTCTGCATCCAATCCTCCTTTCCGCATCTTCGGAAGAGTGACCTGCCGCTTGTTTTCCGGACTGCCGACATCATCTTTTTCCGATGCAAAATTGGCGGAGATATCTGCATGCGTATCCATGGTCAGCGCACGTTCATGGATACCCTTCGCCAGCGCCCTGATTTCTTCCTCGCTACCGGTTCTCGGCTGACGCTGCGTCGTGCTCAGCGAAGAACATCCTTGAAGGAAGAGAAAAAGTGTCACCAGAGTTAATGCAGCCAATGCCTGCAAAACGTGAATAGATTTTAGGAAACGGAAATCGAGGGAAGACATGGGAGTATGTTCCGCAAATGGTTGATGTCGGTCCGGTGCGTGACCGTCGTAACTAGGCAGAACAAATGTAGGGGAGTTTTCCGGGAAATCAAGCTCAATTCGTTCACATCGTTCCCCCAAAAGTCGCCACACATAGAAGATTGTGGAGAAAAACCCCTTCTGCGATTCAAGGAATTGATCGCTGTTCAGAGAGCTGTTGCTCGCAGCGTCCCAGTGGATTCTCTCATACGGCGACCCGTAACAGGGGAAGAGCAACAACTAGGCTTGTTTTCTTTTCGTGAAGAGCAATGCCGACCACGTATCGTCAATTGAGCAAATCTTGTAGTCCACCAACTCTTCGGCGAGTCCTGCTGCACGGACGATGGGCTGTGTCAAATCGGTAGACAACGGACCCTCTTTCTTCGGCCACACAATCCACAGCTTCCCTTCCCCAATCATCGCGATCATTGGGCGAAGCATTCGGATGAAATCTCTGTGAGATCGATTGAACCAGATGGTCAAATCGCGGGCTTTGGAGGGACGGTTCGTGAGCCGCACGTGCTCAGGCAGGGGGTCGAGTTTCTTTTTGAAACCACGGGGCGCACACGCGAGCACAACGACAGACCCCGGCTTGATTCCAAGCTTCTTTGGCAGCGACGCCCCCGCATACGCATCGAAGACAGATTTCGGTTTTACCGGTTGTGTCGGCGGGTGATCGATTGCGCTTCTGAGCGACGAGAGAATATTCGTCCATCGTGCGAAGACGGCATCCGGCAGAAGATTTTTGATCCGCTCAACCTTGATTGGGTCACCATCCACAAACACCAGTGGGATGTTTCTCGTCTGTTTGTATTGGCGCAGCAACAATGCAATGTCACGGCCCTGTGACGGAAGCCGTGAGAGATCAACAACGACAGCATCCGGCGGGTTCTCTCCGAGGAGCCGTATGGACTTCGAACCTGAGGGAATTGTTGCGTCGATCCTGTAACCGGCTGCTGTCAGCATCAACGCACGATCCTGCGCTTCTTCTGAGTTCCAGAGTATCAACTTGACATTTCTCATAAGCATAGCATGATTGTCGATCGTGGAAATGCGGAGAGATGACCAGGCAATGCGACCCCGTCGTGATTCCTCTCTCTCCAACAGGGGACTTGACACTCCATATCTCCGCGACGCGAGGGTCGCCCGTCATACCGCGATACAGTACATTTTCAGCAGCCAAAGAACAGTCAAGAATTGACGAGTCGCTCGTTTTCAGTGCCAGGTGACCGCAATTGTGTGATTAATGCCCTACAATATACTCTGAGGTTTCCTTATGAACAAAGTGGACGCGCTCGCAAGCGAACCTTTCTTGCCCGACAATGGTCCAGAACTTGCAGAAGAAATCAGACCTCCGTATTCTTGGGCGTTCCGACTGCACCGGGCCGCGTTCATCAGGAGGACAATGAGGTCGTGGCACTCCAAACAGCTGGACCCCCTGCCAATCATTGAGTGTTGTGTGCGTGACGGCAAGCACGGTTAGTTCAGCCGGAGGTTCCTATCATGTAAGAAGTAGCATCAATCTACGATCGAACGGAATCGGTCAATAGTGCGCAGATGATTGTGGGAGATCTATGAATGAATCCGATACTCTTCGTGTCCTTGTCGCTGAAGACGAAGAATCGTTTTTGAGGGTCCTGACAACGGTTCTGGAATCGACAAAACGTTTCACCGTCTACCCATGCGAAGAAGGCGAAGAAGCTATTGAGGCACTCAAGAGGTCACATTTCGACATCGTCATCCTGGACCACAAGATGCCAGGGATGTCCGGACTCAACGTGCTTCAGTGGATTCATGAGCAGAAACTGGATATTCCTGTTATCATGCTCACTGGTGCTGGATCGGAGAACATTGCTGTCGAGGCGATGAAGCTCGGCGCGTACGACTACATCCGGAAGGACTCCTTCGACAGGACTCATTTTCCCATCATCGTCAATGGCGTGTATGAACGCTACCTCTTCAAGAGGGACAAGGAGCAGCGCGAAGCCAGAGCACGGAAGCTGCAGAGGGACATTGTCGCATTCGAACTGCTGAGCATCTCCCTTTCTTCATTCGCTCAAGATGTGAGTGCGACGCTAACGACGGTGACGCAGTTGACGGATGAAAGTGAGCGAACCTTGCATCCACTCCTTCCCCCACACGGAAAAGAGCATCTCAATATCTATCTCAAGAAGATCCGCGAAGAATACAGAACCCTCATTGCAATCGGCCGATCGATTGTCAGCCTTTCCAAGGTGGTCGACGAAAACTACCTCAAGATGCAGAGTATGCATAAGTCAGAAGTCGAGCTGATTGCGAAGTTGAAAACACCTTCTGAGAACACATCTCATACCAACTGATGTGAGGAGATCGAGAAGTATCCTCACGGACATCTATTCGAAACCTGCCCAACGCTCACCGCATCGCTTTGCTGTATCCCACGGGAATGGAGCCGCCACATTTTGACGCCGGTGTCTGCCGCATTCTTCCCGAATACTCTCTGAAGGTCTGAATTCCATTCGTGATCTACACATCGCCGGCGAGTCACTCCCCCTCTGGCACGGACGTCGCGCATTCCACGCATCCAGGTCATGGATCCTCTGTCGGAGAACATCTGAGCGATAGGATTATTTTTTTCGTTGCAGAGGGGTGTCTAAAATCGGAGAGGAGTCTTTCGGAGCTTTTGGCGCGTTCTCTATTTTGATGACCTGTTCACATTCGCTGCACACATACACCAGTTGAGTATACTGGTATGAATGGTACTGAATCATCCACGCCCACTTGATCCGCTTGGAACAATGGGAGCAGATGAGATCGAGTTTTGCTTTTTCGACGCGCGAATTCATTCTCGACGTGCTATGGAAGATTGGGATACCCGGAGCGAAATGCCCCAAGGGCTTTGAAGATTCCCTTTTGTGTCCGTTGCCGACAGAGGCCTTGTTTGCCCGTCGCTAAGAGGTACAAAGAGGTTCGGTCCTTCTTCTCCCTAAGTTGCATAGTATAGAAGACAAAAGAAACTCCAATCCGGAATGAGTTACCCATTCTGCAAAGAACTCCTGAAAAATCCTCAGAAACGGGCACTTTCATGAAACGCGGATTTGAAGGCATCGTTATAAAGTAGACGCCCGGACTCCTCTCCAAGTTCCTCACCCTGCGTCCATTTCATCACGGATTTCGTCGCTTTCAAGTCTCTTTTCGTCCTGTTCAACGAGAAGTCAAATCCTATGGAACACTCTGGCGTAAGGTTAGGTGAAACCAAAAACACAGACCCTGACGTAAACTCAAATTCAAAACTGCGACGGAGGATGACATGAAGAAGAGCGCAACGATATTCGGAGTGATCGTTCTAGCGATCACAATGGCCCTACCAGCAACGGCACATGACATACGGAAAGAACTCGGCGAAGCAAAATACGATACGGCGGTGAAAAATCTCCTGATCGGAACTGGCGATGAGAACACCAACTGCGGTCTGCGCAGAAGTGCAATATATGTGCTAGGACAACTCAAAGCGAAGGAAGCGGTGATTCCTTTGATGAAGGTCTTGCATTCGTGCCCGGACGAGAAGTCCCGTATGGCCGCTGCATGGGCACTGTGCCAGATCGGCGATGGCCGCGGAGAGTATGCGGTGAAGCAAGCCGTACGGTTTGACGAGAGCGCAAAGGTGAAGATGCATTGTGCCTGGTACTATAACCTCTACGTAAGCGACGGTACATTTGCATTCTATCCCTCTGTGAACACACCGACGCAGATTGCTGAGTTGCGGTAGATTCAAGAGAACAATCAACACCAACTTCATGTCCCAGCGGGTGGCCAAACAGCCACCCGCTTGCGTTTGTACGCCAACATCGCCCGATGGCCCCCGGGTTCTATAGCCCGTCAACAAGATCACATTGTGGATTCAAGTGGATTTTCCGTACAATGGCGTAAACACTCAAAGACATAGGCCCTTGGATTTCCGTGAGCCTTTTCAGAGAGAATGCCGATGATGCGGACAATTGCGTTGCTGCTCACCGCCACAACTCTTGCTTTCTGCCAGGAATCACCACCGAACCCTCAGCATCCTCAGGTTGGCCACCCGCCATATACTTCACCATCACTTCTTCTGAAGGAACCTCCGCCCCTTCAACCAGTTGCTCCGCTCGTCGTGCTTCACGGGCGACGAGACAGGAAAGCCATTGCCCTGACATTTGACGCTTGCTCAACGCGCAAACCGAGCCACTACGACGCTCGAATAACGAAGATCCTGGTGGAGACGAAGACTCCAGCGACCCTTTTCCTCGAGGGCAAATGGATGGAGGAAGAGACCGAGCAGACGAAATATCTCGCAAGCATCCCGTACTTCGAACTGGGGAACCACACTTTTCTCCATCCGCACCTTCTCAAGATGTCCGATGATAGCATCCGGCAGGAACTGGCGTGGACGCAGGAAGTCCTGTATTCACTGAGCGGCAAGCAACCGACGCTGTTTCGTCCGCCGTACGGTGACTATGACGACCGTGTAGTCCGCATTGCGGCTTCGCTGGGCCTTACGACGATTCAATTCGATCTCGCTTCGGGAGACCCTGATTCCAGCATTTCAAAAGAGAAGCTGATTGAATACGTGTCTTCGATGGCGAAGAGCGGTTCGATCATCGTCATGCATATTAACCAGCGCGGATGGCATACCGCCGAGGCGCTCCCCGAGATCATTTCCCGATTGCGAAAACGTGGGTTCACGTTTGTGACCGTCGGAGAATTGTTGTCGCAACTTCAGCCATCCAAAACCAATCGGGTAGGAGGCGGGGTTGCCCCCGCCGTCCTCCCACACCACCGTACGTACGGTTCCGTATACGGCGGTTCACAAAGAGTGTTGAAGACGAAAGCGTTCTTGGAGTAGTGAGGGAAGACCAGCCGCATCAAAGTAAGCTTTCGGGAGCGCCTGGTTCATGTGCGAGGCTCCGGCATTCCACCAGGGGCCTCGTTGATTAGTGGCAGACTGCCACGCACGTGACTCGGCGATTCCGTGTTGCATCAGTTGTTGGGCGCGCCTGTAGACCCGCTTCCACTGCCGCCAGATCAAGCTGCGTAGTTTCCGCCGTATCCATCCGTCAAGGTCTTCAAGGCATCGCTTTACATCGATTCTCTTGAAGTATGCCATCCATCCGCACAACAACGGCTTCAACGTCGTGATGATCTGCTTGACACTTCGTCCCCTGCCTATTATCTCCCGGATTTTCCCTTTAAGCCTCTGAATCGACCCTTTGGCCACTGTGAGCTTTGGCGTTCGCTCCCAGCTCATCGAGTATCCCAGGAATGTCCTCTGCCACGGTCGGGCCACTGCGCTTTTCGCCTCGTTCACCCGTAGTCGGAGATGCTTCGCCAGAAAGTGCCTGAGCGAGATCAGCACTCGTTCTCCCGCTCTCTGCGAGCGAACATACACATTGCAGTCGTCCGCATATCGGCAGAAGCTGTGCCCTCGCTTCTCAAGCTCTTTATCCAGCTCATCGAGCAGGATATTGGATAACAGCGGCGACAGCGGCCCGCCTTGCGGCGTTCCCTCCGTCCGTTGTTCTTCCATCCCCCCACTCATCATCCCCGCTTGAAGGTATCCCCGTATCACTCGCAACACCCGTTTGTCCTTCACCCTCCTTGCTACCCTCGTCATCAGAATGTCGTGATTGACACGGTCGAAGAACTTCTCCAAGTCGATGTCTACCACCCATCGCTTCCCTTCTGCTACAATCTTCCGTGCCTGCAACACTGCCTGTTGCGCATTCTTCCCTTCTCGGAAGCCGTAGCTCGATTCAGAAAAGTCTTCGTCGAACATCGGCGCTAACACCTGATGCAATCCCTGCTGAATCAAACGATCCACCACCGTCGGTATCCCCAACACTCGCTTTCCTCCTCCCGGCTTTGGTATTTCTACCTTTCGAACCGACTGCGGTTTGTAGTTCCCTGCCAGCAGTCCCTCTTTGATCTCTTCCCAGTGTGTCTGCAGATAAGGCTTCAGCTCCTTTACACTCATCCCGTCTACTCCTGCTGCTCCCTTGTTCCCCACCACTCGTGCATACGCCCGCCTCATGTTCTCCTGCGACACCACTGACTCCATGAGTGCCTTCTCCTCTGGGCTTTCCTTCCTCCGCCTTGCCGTGACGCTTGACGCACCAGCATCGTCCCTCGACCACTTCCGGTGGTCTTGGGTTCGACCGGTCTCGGACTTCTCAGTCATACTTTCTGCGTCTCCTTCGTCTTCGAAAGACGTGGCTTCTTGCCCTCTTCTTTGCGTTCGGGCCTTCTCCACCATATTGGCGGATACTATGCCGTCTGCTGACTTCTGCTGTCCTCTCCCATCGCCTCTCGACGATGATAGCTCATGGCCGGATAGCAGATCTCCCCGGGTATCACGCACTTGCTTTCACGCTTATGCCTGTCACATTTACGTAGCCGTCTCCCGTGCAGGTATTGGACTTCGAAGATATTGGCCTTCTTATCCAACGTCTACGCCTCGTATGTGCTTCCTGTTCGTCAGGCCAGCGTTTCGCCTTCGGCTTCCTTCAGATTCCACCTCGCGGTGGACACCCTTGCCGTTCGGCTCATGATTCCCCCTGCCGGGGTCATAGGAGTCTTGCACTCCCTAGCAAATGCGCCCTGCCGGGCGCACCAACGAAAAGTCCCGTCTGCTGTTTTCAGACGGGACTTTTTTGGGAAGAGTGGATTCGTCGCTCTCATTCTTCCCGACGCCACTTGTCACCTTCCCGACTTGCTTCTTCGGTTCGTCGAACAATCGTCAACAGAAAGCCTATTACGAGGGTAATGGTTCCCGCCCAGACCAGATTGATCATCGGTTTTATACTCGCCTCAATGACAAGCGTTTCCTCTCGTTTTGCGGTCGTCCCGTCCGCCGGCAAGTCGATCACAATATCCACTGACGACTTTGACGGATCATCGTGGCTTGGCATCATTTGGCTGATGACAAACTCGTAGTTCCTGCCGTCACTCGCAACGAAACCCGATGGCACATATTCCGCCCCCTTCGGTCCGGTTTTCATCTTCAGATCCAAACTCTTCTTCGCATTCCCGTTTGACACCATCAGCTTCGCGTCGATGAAAAATTCCTTTCCCTCCACCATTGCGGCCCGCTGCGCTTCCGTGAATTCGAATCCGTCAAACTGCACCTTCAAATTCGAGACAGTCTCAGACTGGCCACGCATCAGCTTAATGGACTTCTGAGTGCCCTGTCCGCTTTCCTCCACCGAGATCGGTGCCACATAGAAATCCCGATTGAGGAAATTGTGAGAAAAGTCTTCAGAAGAGAGCTAAAGGTTAAAAGGTAAAATGAAAAAATACTTGGGTCTTTTTAAGATTTCTTTCCAACAGGAATTTGCTTACCGGCTTAACTTTGTCATGTGGAGGGTGAGAAACATTCTTCAAATCTTGGTCGCCTATTTTTTATGGACAACTCTTTTTATCGGCAGGGGACAAATTTTTGGCTATAACCAAAATCAAATCTTAACTTATATCTTTGGGGTTTTAATCGTGAGGGCCTTGGTTTTG
>JBGPAN010000049.1:0-13079 GCA_041480785.1 Bacteroidota bacterium
CCCCCAAGTCATTGTGCCATGCCTGGCATACCACTCCCTAGCAAATGCGCCCTGCCGGGCGCACCAACAGAAAAGCCCGGGCTCTCGCGAACCCGGGCTTTCGTCTTGATGAACTCTTGAGTCCTACTTTCCTTTGATTTTCTCCAGCAAGTCTGTGGCTTCCTTGCGGAACTGTCCATCATCTTCATCCATTGTTGCGAAAGATGGAATCGCGTTCAGGTGTGTACGCGCTTTCTCATATTCATCCTGCTCGACGTATGCGCGGGCACAGTCGAGATGGTACATGATGAAGTTCGGCCGAAGCGCTATGGCCTTCTCGCAATTCTTGACCGCATCATCGAGATTTGCCCACCCTAACCCGAGCGGCCAGCGGACGATCCTCGGCTTTTCGCACACCTTCATGTGCGTTCTGCCCAAAACGTAGTACGCTGCGGCATCGTTTGGATCAAGCACAATGGCTTTTTCGCAGTCTGCTCTCACCTGCTTCACGAGATCGAGAGACTCCCAGACGCCTTTGAACAGTGCTATCCTGCCGTTTGCGATCGCCCGCCGCGTATACGCCATCGCTCCATTTGCATTGGCTGCGATGGCTTTGTTCGCAAATTCCCGAGACTTGTCATACATTTCCAGTTGTTTCGCTTTCTCCTCGTCTGTTCCGGCCGGAAGGTGTTCACCGAAATCGACGAGTGACCGGCTGATGCGCCAGAGTACCTCATAGTTGTTGGGTTCGAGCGCGAGCGCCGCCTGATAACTGTCGAGCGCTTTCTGATTCTCAAACGTTTTCTCGGAATACATGTTTGCCTGGGCAATCAACTGATCGACGCGCGACGAATCCGGCGCCGAGGCAAGCAGTTGCGCAGCCCAAAAAACTGACAATACGAGGACACAGACTATGATCCGTTCTCGTTGGACGGTCGTTTTCACGGTGGAGGGCCTCCCTTGTGATGAGACATGGGTGAGTTTGAAGAATGAAATGACAGATACTTAGCTGTTCCGCGCTTCGAGTTTTTGGATCTCGTCGCGAATCTTCGCCGCTTTCTCGTACTCCTCCTTGGCCACTGCCTCAAGTAGTTGTTGATGAAGTTCTTGGAGTCGCGAGAGTTTGATCTTCGGTTTTTCGGTCGAAGGATGTTCAGGTTCGGGGGCAGCAGCGGTGGCGGCAGGCTTGTCTGCTTCATCGCCATCCGGAACGAACCCAGCTTCATCCATGACTTTGTCCGCTACGAAGATGGGAACATTGTAGCGGACCGCCAATGCAATGGCATCGCTTGGACGGGAATCGACTTCCTGAGAATCGAGGCTGAGCTTCGCATAAAAGGTTCCGTCTTTGAGATCATTGATAAACACGTCGTTGAGGTTCGCTCCGAGCGAATCCATCACATTTTTCAGAAGATCATGGGTCAACGGGCGGGGAGGCTTGATTCCCTCCATTTCGAGAGCGATCGACTGCGCTTCAAAGGCCCCGATGATAATGGGTAGTCGGCGAAGGCCGTTGACTTCCTTCAAGATCAGCGCATATGCGCCGCCGCTCGACGGACTTGTTGACAATCCCATGATATCGACTTGAATCCTCTCCACACCCACTGCTCCTTGACCTGCTGTTGCGCCCGGCTATTTGCCGAGCAGCTTCTTTACCTCCGCCGCCAGGGCGGGAACAATTTCAAACGCGTCCGCCACAATGCCGTACGTAGCGACCTGAAAAATCGGCGCGTCCTTGTCTTTATTGACAGCTACAATATACTTTGAAGATGACATTCCTGCAAGGTGTTGAATCGCACCGGAGACAGCTACCGCAACGTAAAGTGACGGGGAGACTGTCTTTCCCGTCTGGCCAACTTGCTCTTCGTGCGGACGCCAACCGGCATCCACCACTGCTCTGGACGCCCCCACCGCCGCGCCTAATGCTCCAGCCAAATCCTCAATCATACCGAAGCCTTCGGGTCCTTTGAGGCCGCGCCCACCTGTAACGATGATATTCGCTTCTGCGACATCGAGTTTGCCTGACGATGCCTTCACTTCTTTTACCACACATGAGAAATCCTGATCTGTCAGGTTGGCCGAATGTTTCTCAACTGGCGCGGATGCGCCGCTCGACTCACCGGATGAAAACACGTTCGGGCGCAACGTGAATACTTTCACAGCGGAGATCACCTTCAATTGTGTAAGCGCTTTGCCTGCAAACACAGGTCTGGTGGCAATAATCTCTCCTCCTTGAACATTCAAACCTGTGCACTCCGACGCCAACCCGGCATCGAGTCTCACAGCAACTCTTGGTGCGAGATCTTTTCCGAGAGCGGTGGCTGGGAGTACGACGACACTCGCTTGTTGAACGTGAGCTGCCTCCACCACAATTTTCGCGTACGCCGTTGGCGCATAGTGCGCAAGCTTGCCATCCTCTGCCACGAGGACTTTGTGTGCTCCGTATCCGCCGAGAGCCGGCGCAATCGACTGAACGTTGTCACCAATAACGATTGCCACAACCTCTCCGCTCAACAGGTCGGCGAGCATACGTGCTGTTTTGACCGCTTCAAAGGCTGGTTTTTTGAACTTGTTATCTCGTTGTTCTGCAAAAACAAGGATCTTCATGGCGCGTAAGGACTGGTGAACTGGTGAATTAGTTAACTGGTTAATAGGTTAATTGGTGTTGGCTTCTTGATACCAAAATCGGAAATCAAAAATCATAAATCGAAAATGCTTATATCACCTTCGCTTCTTCATGTAAGAGCCGCACCAACTCGGGTACCGCACTGATATCTGTCCCGATGATTCTTCCTGCCGGTTTTGCAGGGGGTTTCTGCATCTGTATCAGCTCTGTTTTTGCCGTGACCGGAGAAGCCGGGCGTTCTTCGATCGGCTTGTTTTTGGCTCCCATGATTCCCTTCAACGACGGATAGCGGGGCTCGTTAAGCCCTTTTTGTGCGGTGAAGACAGCGGGAAGTGATGTCTCCACGACCTCGCGGCCCCCTTCGATCTCACGTTCCACGGTCGCTTTCCCCTCCGCAATGTCGAGCTTCACAACGACCGAAACCGATGGCAAGCCGAGCGTTTCCGCCACCATCACACCGACGGCACCGTCATCGTAATCCACAGACTGCTTTCCGAAGAACACGATGTCCGGAGAGAGTTCTTTCAGGTAGTCGGCCAATGCTCGCGCAACGCCAAAGGAATCACGCACGCCGTCGTCTTTCAGGAGCACAGCTTTATCTGCTCCCATCGCGAGCGCCTTACGAAGTGTTTCCTTGTGCGTATTTCCACCCAGGGAAACAACCGTTACGTCGCCGCCGTTTTTTTCTTTGAGCCTCAGGCATTCTTCCACTGCGAATTCATCATACGGACTGATGAGGTAGGTGACACCGGTTTTGTCTATGGTTTTTCCGTCAGCGGCGATACTGATTTTTGCCGCGGTGTCGGGGACGTGATTGATACAGGCAGCCAGCTTCATAAAACCTATCAGATTATGAAAAATTGAGTCGTTACTTCAAATTGAGTGACGTCAACAATAAAAAGGATTTCCGTCAGCGGCAAGTGCCCTCTGAGAGCGATTCCGATCAGCCGACTATAGGATTCTTTTCAACAGTGCAGGATCGACGTTGCCACCGCTGATGATTGCACATATATTCTTCTCTGACAAGCCCAGCACATTGTGAAACACCGCGGCGGGCGCCACGGCTCCGGTGGGCTCAACAACAATTTTCATCCGTTCCAGGAAGAATCGCATCATGTCGATCACCTGGTCATCGGTGACGGTGATGACGTCATCCACATACTGCAAAATGATTTCGAAAGTCCTCCTGCCAACCGCTTGCGTACGCATGCCATCAGCGATCGTGTTTGGTGGATTGATGCGGACGATTTCTTTTTTCCGAAACGACTGATAGCAATCGTTCGCCGGCTCGGTTTCCACACCAATCACCTTGATGTTTGGAAAGAGATGTTTCGCTGCTATCGCATTTCCCGCAATCAGACCTCCTCCGCCTATGGGAACGAAGAGAAAATCGAGCTCGTCGAGGTCTTCACCAACCTCGATCATGGCCGTGCCCTGTCCGGCAATAATCTTGTCATCGTCGAACGGTGGGACGAGAACATAGTTGTGCTCCTGTTGCAGTTGTTTTGCGACCCGCTCCCGATCGTCCGAAGAGTCTTCGCAGAACACCACCTCTGCACCGTACGCCTGAGTTCCCGCTACTTTGATCGGGGGTGAGTTTTTCGGCATGACCACCACGGCCCGCGTGTTCAAGAGCTTTGCCGCCAAAGCAACCCCCTGTGCATGATTGCCGGATGAGTGTGCAACCACCCCGCGTTTCCGCTCATCGGCTGTCAGAGAGGCAATCTTGTTGTATGCCCCTCGGATCTTGAACGCGCCAATTCTCTGCAGGTTCTCCGCTTTGAACAATACCTTGTTTCCGATCCGCGCATTCAGGGTGCGAGACATCAGAAGCGGGGTCTTGTGAACCACCGGCTGCACAATCCTGTATGCCATTTCAATGTCGTGGTAGGTAATCATAGGCCTAAAAAATGTAGAGAAATTGACGTTTATTGACAAGTGAATTTTCTTCCTCATGGCACTTGCACCTTACGGGACAATTACTTATACTTTACTCAGGTAAAGCATGAAACACGTAAAACAACGAGATATCGACGAACTGTACGCTGTCATTACCCGGCTGGAGAACCTGGACGAGTGCCGCAAGTTCTTCCGCGATCTTCTGACAGAGACCGAGATACGCGAATTTGCGGAACGGTGGAAGGTCGCACGCATGCTGTGGCAGGGAGTCCCGTATACTTCCATTGAAGAGGAAACAGGCCTGAGTTCCCGAACGATCGCGCGTGTTCACAAGTGGCTCAAGAGCGGTAAGGGCGGGTACACCATGATGATGCGGCGTCTCGATGTCTTGAAACGATCCTTATGATTTTTTTGCACCAAGCACTTTATCAAGGTAAAGTATGATTGCCAACAACGGGCGACTCAAGATCGCCATCCAGAAAAGCGGACGATTAACAGAAGATTCCTTGTCATTGCTGCGCGCGTGTGGACTCGAATTTGAGTTTCAGAAACAGAGCCTCTATTCACCATGCCGGAATTTCAACCTCGACGTTCTCGCGCTCCGGGATGACGACATTCCGGAATATGTCCAGGATGCCGTAGCGGATCTCGGGATCGTCGGCGAAAACATCGTGCGCGAAAAAGGCGCCCGGGTTGAGACAATTCTGCCACTTGCGTTCGGCCACTGCCGCCTTTCCATCAGTGTGCCGCAACGGTCATCCATCCGATCGGTGAAACAACTCAATCGCAAGCGCATCGCCACAACGTATCCGACTACGCTGAAGCAATTCCTTCGGTCCGAGGGACTGAAGGCAGAAGTCATCGAACTCAGCGGCGCCGTGGAACTTGCTCCAACCCTCGACGTGGCGGATGCAATCTGCGATATTGTTTCCACAGGAACGACAGCACGCGTCAACGGGTTGCGACCGCTCTCAACGGTGCTGACCTCCGAAGCGGTTCTGGTCGCCAACCGTACCACGCTAAAAAACCCGAAGAAGAAGCTGCTCATCGACCGGCTTCTCATTCGTGTCTCCGGAAGTCTGCAGGCACACGGGAAACGGTACATGATGATGAATGCACCTGCAACGGCCGTCCCCCGGTTAAAAAGGATTATTCCAAGCTTAAAAAGCCCCACCGTTGTACCACTTGCTGACGAAGGAATGGTGGCTCTCCACTCTGTGATCCCTGAAGACGTGTTCTGGGACGTCATGGAAAAGTTAAAGAAAGCCGGAGCAAGTGACATCGTTGTCGTACCGATTGAAGCAATCATCCGATGAAACTCTATCACACATCAGAGTTGACCCGCGAAGACAGGAAGCGATTATGCCTCCGCCCCTGGAGTGTGAACAAATCGCTCCGGGAGACAGTTGCATCTCTTTGCCTCGACGTGAAACAGCGAGGGGACGATGCCCTAAGGGAATACAGCAAACGCTTTGATGCTATGCCTGTTTCGGAATTTCGCGTCACACCAGCAGATATCGGAAATGCACGCAACAACATGCCGGGCGCGCTCGTCGCCGCTTTTGAACATGCTGCACGGAACATCAGAGCTTTTCATGCCGCTCAGACGCAGAACGAAACCAGAATCGAAACGGAACCTGGTGTCGTATGCTGGCGCGAACAGCGAGCCATCGAGACTGTTGGGTTATATATTCCTGCTGGTTCAGCACCACTGCCATCGACTGTTCTAATGCTGGGCATTCCTGCACTGCTGGCGGGGAGTTCGCGGATTGTCCTTTGCTCACCACCGAAATCAAATGGGAGCATTGATCTGGCGGTGCTTGCGACGACGGCGTACCTGGGCATTCGCGAAATCTATAAGATCGGCGGCGCTCAAGCTATCGCTGCAATGGCGTACGGAACGCAATCGATCCCGAAAGTCGAGAAGATCTTTGGACCGGGAAATCAATACGTGACCGAAGCAAAACGTTTTGTCTCGTCAGACCCCGATGGTGCTGCTATTGATCTCCTGGCGGGGCCTTCAGAACTCCTGATTATTGCCGATGATTCAGCCCAACCGGCAATTGTTGCGGCGGACTTGCTTTCGCAAGCAGAGCACGATCCCCAATCACAAGTCGTCCTCCTGACCACCAGCGAAGCGTTTGCACAAGCAGCGCTGGACGAAGTTCAGCAGCAACTCGGGCTGCTTCCCCGAAGCGAAATTGCAGCGAAGTCTCTGGACAATAGCTACGCGATCGTTGTGCAGTCGATTGAGGAGGCGCTGAGCTTTTCGAATGTGTACGCGCCTGAGCATCTGTTGATCAACACCCGCGAGTCGGAAGCCATCGTGCCGCAAATCCGAAACGCCGGATCTGTCTTTCTGGGCGCATTTGCCCCTGTTACGGCTGGCGATTATGCCTCCGGAACCAATCACACGCTTCCCACCGGAGGATCGGCCCGATGGGTCAGCGGAGTCTCTGTCGATAGTTTCCAAAAATCGATGACGTTTCAGTCAATCACACGGGAGGGCCTCCAACGGCTGGCTCCTGCCTTAACAACGCTTGCACATACTGAGGGACTTGAAGCACATGCCCGGGCTGTGACACAACGGTTGGAAGAACAAACACGCTCATGATCGACATCGAAGCCCTCATACGACCGAACATCCGCGCACTCAAACCGTACCGAAGCGCCCGCCAGGATTACTTAAGCGGCGTGTTGCTCGACGCGAACGAAAACGCTTTTGGCAGCGCCATTGCGTTCGATGGGCTGGACCTCAATCGCTATCCTGATCCGTTCCAGACATCTTTGCGTTCCCGACTTGCGCAGCTGCATGGAGTTCAACGCGAGAATCTTTTCGTTGGAGTCGGGTCGGATGAAGTGATCGATCTCCTTCTTCGCATTTTCTGCGAGCCTCAAAAGGATGCAGCGCTCATTCTCGAACCGACCTATGGAATGTATCGCGTCGCTGCCGACGTCAATAACGTCCGTGTGGATTCATGCTTATTGACTGACAATTTTCAGATCGACGTGGAGGCTGCAATACAGTGCACGAAAGCGGACACGAAAGTCATCTTCTGCTGTTCACCAAACAACCCGACCGGCAATCTCCTAAATCGTGCCGACATCCTGATCCTGTGTGCACAAACTTCTGCTATTGTCATTGCTGATGAAGCCTACGCCGATTTTGCACAATCTGAACCGTTGATATCAGAAGTCGAGCGATTTCCGAACCTTGTCGTCTTGCGGACATTGTCAAAAGCCTGGGGCCTGGCGGCCATTCGACTTGGATATGCCATCGCTCACCCCCAGATTATCTCCTATCTGATGAAGGTGAAGTCGCCATACAACATCAACATCCTCACAAGCACCGAGGCGCTGAAGGCGCTTGACAATACGGAGCATGTTAACAGAAGCGTGGCATCGGTGAGCGCAGAGAGACAAAGACTTGTCAGGGCGTTATCAACGTTTCGATCTGTGAAGAAGGTTTTCCCGTCGGACGCGAACTTTCTTCTGGTTCGTTGCACTGATGCGCGATCGCTGTATCGGCAGCTCGCTCAGCGCGGCATTATCGTGCGCGATCGAAGCTCGGAGCCCAAACTGGAGAACTGCCTGCGCATTTCTGTCGGCACTCCTGAACAAAATGACCTCCTGCTGAACGCACTCAAGGAGCTTGATCAATGAATGTTGTCTTTCTCGATCGCGACGGAACAATCATTGTCGAACCCCCTGATGAGCAGATCGATTCACTCGAGAAGCTTGAGCTGATCCCGGGGGCTATTGAGGGCCTTCGGTTACTCCGCCACAGAGGATTCGAATTGGTCCTCGTCACAAATCAGGATGGACTGGGCACAGATCGATTTCCGCAGTCTTCATTTGACGCGCCGCAGAAAAAGTTGCTAGGCATCCTTCAGGGTGAAGGCATCACGTTTTCACACATTTTCATCTGCCCGCACACTCCTGCCGACCAATGCAGCTGCAGGAAACCGAAGACCGGACTTGTAGCGAACTATCTCAAAGAGAAAGCGCTTGATCTCCAGCGGACATTTGTGATCGGCGATCGCAAGACCGATGTACAGTTTGGAAAGAACATTGGCTGCAAAACGATCTGCCTGAGTGGTTCCCAGGAGAGCAATGCTGATTTTGTGACAAACAGTTTTCTTGATGCATGCCGGTATGTCGCTTCTGCCAACCGCACCGCACATATTGACCGAGCGACAAACGAGACATCGATCGCGGTTGATGTGACTCTCGACGGAACGGGATCGTACGTCGTGAACACAGGGCTGGGCTTCTTCGACCACATGATTGCACAACTCTCAAAGCACTCGCTGATCGACATCAAGCTGAGCGTGAAAGGCGATCTCCACGTTGATGAGCACCATACGATCGAGGACACAGGCCTGGCGTTAGGCGAAGCCATCCGGCAGGCGCTGGGCGAGAAGCGCGGCATCGAACGCTATGGTTCTCTCCTCCCGATGGACGAGTCGCTTGCGCAGGTTGCAATTGACCTTGGCGGCAGGCCATTTCTTCTGTTTCAGGGGACATTCGAACAGGAAAGGGTGGGCGAGTTTCCGACAGAGCTTGTGGAAGACTTCTTCCGGGCTCTTGCCGATGGGCTACGGGCAAATCTCCACATTACCGTGCAGGGCCGGAACGATCATCACAAGATCGAAGCAATTTTCAAGGGTGTTGCAAAGGCTCTGAAACAAGCGGTCGCGATTGATCTCAAAGCGATCGACTCGCTTCCGTCAACGAAAGGATCTCTGTGATAGGCATTATTGACTATGGCGCTGGCAACATCCGGTCTGTGGGCAATGCCCTCGATCGGCTCGACCAGCAGTACTTCGTATCCAAAGATATCGCTGAACTTCAGCGAGCCAGGAAACTGATTCTGCCCGGAGTCGGAGAGGCGCGCAGTGCGATGGAATCTCTTGGTCAGATCGGACTTCTCCGCTGGATGACCACCGTCAACATCCCGTTCCTGGGAATTTGCATCGGCATGCAGATTCTTTTTGAACACTCCGAGGAACGCGATACAGCATGCCTCGGTGTTGTCCCAGGCCGTATCTCACGTTTCGACGACACAAAGTTGAAGGTTCCTCATATCGGTTGGAATCGGGTCGATGTCACAGCGACCAGCCCTCTGTTCAACAATATTCGTGACAAAGAGTATTTCTATTTCGTGCATTCGTTCCGTGCACCGGTGGGACCAAACACTATTGGAACGACGCAGTACGGCGAAGCGTTCTCCTCCGCTGTGCAGAAGCAGAACTTTTACGGCGTTCAGTTCCACGCTGAGAAATCGGGAGCCGCCGGTATCCAGGTAATGAAAAACTTCATTGAGCTATGCTGATCTATCCGGCCATCGATATCTATCAGGGTAATTGCGTGCGCTTACGGCAGGGCGATTTCGCGTCCCAAAACGTGTATTCGGATTCTCCTTCGACCGTCGCCCAATCTTTTCGGGACGCTGGCCTGTCTTCTCTGCATGTTGTTGACCTTGAAGGAGCAAAGGCGGGTCACATTGTCAACTGGGAAGCGCTTGATTCTATTTTGGAGATCGGCTCACTTCAAGTCCAGGTCGGAGGCGGAATTCGTACACATCAGGACATTTGCCGGCTCTTTGATGCGGGCGCAGCGCGCGTTGTCATCGGCAGCCTCGCCGTTGAATCTCCCCATATTGTTCATGATTGGATCCACGAGTTCGGAACGGAGCGATTTGTGATCGCCGTTGACGTCCGCGACGGAGCTGTTGCCCACAAAGGATGGCTGGAGCGTGCACGCCTCACTCCATCAGCGTTCGTGGATGCGATGGCACGCGCCGGTGCGGCAAGCTATCTCTGCACTGATATCAACCTCGACGGAATGCTCGGTGGGCCGAACCTAGAGCTGTATCAATCACTCCTGGCAGAGTTTCCTTCTATTCATCTCATCGCTTCCGGCGGGGTTTCGCAGATCGACGACATTGAAAATCTTGCAGGCATTGGCTGCCACGCCGTCGTGGTCGGCAAGGCGTTGTACGAAGGAAGAATAACCACGGATCAATTGAGTCATTTCGCGAGGACTTGAAGATCGCATGCTGACCAAGCGCATCATTCCTTGTCTTGATGTCAAGGACGGTAGGACTGTCAAAGGGATAAAATTCCTGGACCTTCGCGACGCGGGTGATCCGGTTGAACTCGCATCGCGGTACTCCGACGAGGGGGCTGATGAGCTTGTGTTCCTTGATATCAGCGCTTCGAGAGAGGGACGAAAGACCTTTCTTGGCGTTGTTGAGCGCGTCGCCCGGGCAATTCAAATTCCGTTCACTGTGGGGGGCGGTGTCAGTGTTGTCGATGATGTGTTGCGCGCGCTTGATGCCGGAGCTGACAAAGTTTCCCTCAACACGGCCATTGTGGAGCAGCCGGAGTTCTTACAGGAAGCTTCGGCAGCCGTCGGTTCACAATCTATCGTTGCTGCCATTGACGCAAAACGGAAAGGGAGCGGCTGGGGTGTTTGGAAAAAGGGTGGATCTGAAGAGACGGTGCTCGATGCCATTGCCTGGGCTCAGGAGGCGGTCCGACGCGGTGCAGGCGAGCTTCTGATAACATCGATGGATGCTGATGGCACGAAGGAGGGTTACGACCTTGACCTGCTTCGAACGATTTCGCTGTGTACAAGCGTTCCTGTGATCGCATCGGGGGGCGCGGGAACAAGAGAGCATATTAGAGACGCCATCACGATCGGCCGAGCCGACGCTGTTCTTGCTGCGAGCATTTTCCATTACCAACAGATTTCGATCGCTGACATCAAAGAGTTTTTACAGACGAACAATATTCCGGTCCGGATATGATTGACAAGCTCAATTTCGAAAAGATGAACGGCCTCATTCCTGCGATCATTCAGGATGCGACGACCAGGCAGATCCTCATGCTTGGATATATGAACAAGGAGGCGTTGACCAAAACCCTGGAAGAGCGCAGGGTGACATTCTGGAGTAGATCGAAAAATCGCTTCTGGCAAAAGGGAGAAACCTCCGGCAACGTGCTCGAAGTTGTTTCCGTCAAAGCCGACTGCGACGGAGACTCTTTGTTGGTGTTCGCACATCCCACCGGTCCCGTGTGTCATACCGGGGTGCATACATGTTTCGGCGAAGAAGAAGCAGACGAGACGAGCTCCGTGTTTGGCCGACTCGAGAACACCATCCGGGACCGTCGGCAGCATCGACCTGAAGGTTCGTATACGGCAAAACTCTTTCAACAAGGTGTAGGACGCATCGCGCAAAAAGTCGGAGAAGAGGCGATCGAAACAGTAGTCGCAGCTCTGCAACGGGATCCCGAGGCCCTGAAAGAGGAATCGGCAGATCTTCTGTATCATCTGATCGTTCTGCTGGAAGAACGCGGAGTGAGGATGGCGGACGTCGCTAGAGTATTGAAAAAGAGGATGGAAAAGGCGGCATCGAAACCATCGCCAGCTGTTTAGTCTGCGCTATTGCTCTTTGTGGGCAAACTCATGTCCGGCCTTTTGAAGCGCCTGCACGGCATTCACCAGGTGTTCCTCCATCACGAACACATAGTCGGTGTTGAAGGTGCTGATGGCAAAAATCGGGACCTGTGCTTCCGCAAGTGGCTCGGTGATCGACGCGAGCACACCGACTTCCTCCATTTTTATCTGACCTTCCACTCTGAGGCACCTCCATCCAAGTTCCTGTTGAACGTTGTTCGGTGCCATGTAATCAGGGCAGACAATGGTGAGTTCCTCGTCGGTTCGAAAGATGAAGCACATGTCTCCCTTTGAAAGAATCGATGGGATTTCGGCAAACTGTGGAAGTTTGTTGATCGTAAACGTCTCGTTGAGCAGGTGAAGCGTCAGTTTCTTCTTCATGAACGATGCCTCATCGGACGTACGGAACGATTGTGGATGGGTAGACGGCTACGCAAAATGTACCACATCCCCTGTTCTCCCGCAAGTTTGTTCTCTTGTTCGTTGACCGCGGGCACAAAATTCATTAGTATTATCAACGATGTAACGAATCTTTAGACGTTCAAATCTGAGAGTGAATACACGATCGGTTCTTGTTGTTGGTGCTTCAGGGCTCGTTGGCGGGCATCTTCTGAAGGTTCTTCTTGCTGATGATACCTATTCCCGTGTCACCGTTCTGACGCGCAAGCCCCTTGGTTTCGAACATCCAAAACTCAGGAGTGCGTTGTCAACTTCGACCAGTTGGAGCAACACCAAAACCTGATGAAAGGCGAGGACGTCTTCTGCTGTCTTGGGACAACGATCAAAACCGCCGGTTCACAGGAAGCGTTTCGGAAAGTCGACTTCACCTACGTTGTCCGGACGGCTGCAATCTCTCAGAAGAACGGTGCTCGTCAATTCCTGGTGATTTCGTCACTTGGTGCAGATGTCCATTCACGTGTCTTCTATAATCGAGTCAAAGGAGAAATGGAAAAGGCGGTCGCAGAGATCCCGTTCAATGCGGTGAGAATCTTCCGACCATCACTGTTGCTTGGCAACCGACGCGAATCTCGTCCTGCAGAAGCGTTGGGGATTTTCTTCATCAAGGCACTTTCGGTTTTTCTTTTCATCGGCTGTCTGCGCCGATATCGCG
>JBGPAN010000050.1:0-13043 GCA_041480785.1 Bacteroidota bacterium
GTGTTGATCAGAGCTTCGGAAATACCCAACGCAAGCGCCACTGCGTCCGGCGAACCGGCCTTCGACATGGCACGGAAGGAACGAATCATACCCAACACCGTACCGAGCAGACCCCACATGGTTGCAACCGAAGCGATCGTGGATAACGCCACGAGGTTCTTCTCGAGCAATGGGACTTCAAGCAACATTGCTTCTTCAATGGCGCGCTGTACTTCAGCCATCATTTCCTTTTGACCCTTGACATCGCCATCGTGCATGAGCTGCTTGTACTTGTCCAGGCCCGTGCGAATAATGTTGGCGCATGATCCACGCTGCTTGTCACATGCGGCAATAGCACCTTCGATGTTACCTTTGTTAATTTCCTGAGTGACGTTCTTCAAAAAGACGGCGAGGGAACCGCGTCCCTGTGCCTTGCGGAGAGAGAAAATACGCTCAAAAATGAACGTGAAGACCATGATTGTCATGGCGATCAAACCGACCACTAACGGACCACCGTCCCGGATGTAATCGGGCAACATGTAATCGTAGATAAAATACGAGGCGATCAACGCGACAACCAAAACGGACGAAATGAAGACAGATTGTTTCATAGGTACTCCTTTGATTATGTGGTGATTGGAGAGCTACAGCAACTATACGCTAACTAGAATTTCTTGATTGCATCATCACGGGTCTCTTCGAGATCAAAGACGCTCGCGAGGCGGGTAATAACAAAGACGTTCTGCACGCCTTTTCCCATCTGACACAATTTGATCTTGCCGCCAGCCTTTGTGTACATCGTATGGATGCCGACCAACGCACCGATACCCGAGCTGTTGATGTAGGACACTCCACCCAAATCCAAGACCAGTTTCCGATTCCCTTGCTCCAGCAAGTCGCGAGCTTTGGCTTTCAGCTCGTCTGTTTCCTCCCCGCCGATCAGCGAACCGCGCGGCTCAACGACGGCAATATCCAAGTTGTTCATAGTGGTCACTTTAACTGCCATACCGCCTCCCACATTTTGTGCTAGGGGTGAGACTTCCCGGCTCTTGTCCGGGGTCTGGTTGATTATTCAACAGTTGCAGTGGCAATCCTTATGCCACGCCCAATCACTCGAAATGATAGATAACTATTGTGTTTTCAGCCATCCTAATGGTCAAATTGCAGCCAGGATTGAAATCTGCATTGTCAATTCAGATGGAGCGGAGGATTGTCCTGTAAGTAGTTATAAAATAAGCAATTAGAGGTGGTTGCAGATTGCAGGACAAGAGGTCTGTTTAGAACCCGTATTTTTTGCGCTTTCGCCAAAGCGTTGCCGGATCGATGCCAAGGATCTTTGCTGCCTCATCATAGTCTTTGGCTTGCTGAAGAACACGTTTGATATGGAGTTTTTCCATTTCCTCGAGAGAGCGTGCGTCGCCTGGTTGCTCGAGGGCTAGCCGGACTTCTGCGGGGAGATGATTCAACTCAATGATTCCATCCTGAGCGAGAAGTACCGAGCGCTCTATGACATGCTCAAGCTCGCGCACATTGCCGTTCCATCGATAGGAACGGAATGCTTTCATCGCTTCCGGAGCAAGATCGACAGACGTTCCCCTCGAGTACTTCTGAAGAAAGTGTTGAATGAGCAGAGGAAGATCTTCCGGACGATCACGCAACGGAACAAGCTTCAGTCGCACTGCATTCAATCGGTAGAATAGATCTTCACGGAAGGTTCCTTCCTTCATTGCCTCTTCGAGGCTCCTGTTCGTTGCCGCGATAACTCGCACATCGACCTTCTGTGCCGTGCTCTCTCCCAGGCGTTCGAACTCTTTGTTTTGCAGAACACGCAAGAGCTTCCCCTGGATCCCCAGCGTGAGATCTGCCACTTCGTCAAGGAAGATACTTCCTCCATTGGCGAGCTCAAATCTTCCCTGCCGATCCTTCACCGCTCCTGTAAACGCCCCCCGCACATGACCAAACAGTTCGCTTTCCAGCAGTTGCTCCGGAATCGCCGCGCAATTCACTTTTACAAACGGCATTTGCGCGCGCACACTCTTCTCATGAAGAAACTGTGCGAACAGTTCTTTTCCCGTTCCGCTCTCTCCTTCGATGAGAACCGAGATCGTACTGTCAGCAACTCTTGAGGCGAGGGCGATCTGCTCAAGCATTTCGCGGCTCTTCGTGATCAGTTCACCGGTATCCTGCACAAGATGCAGCTGACTCCGGAGACTGCGCACCTCTTGGGTGAGTTGATGGTATTCCCATGCTCTCTGGGCAAAAAGCTGAAGTTCTTTGAAATCAAACGGTTTCTGCAGATAGTGATACGCCCCCTTTTTCACCGCTTCAATTGCGGTATCGATGGACCCGTGCGCTGTCACGATGATCACTGTGGTATCGGGTGAATACTTTTTGATTTCCGCCAGCACCTCCATACCGTCGATAGGCGCCATCTTCAGGTCGACAAAGGCGAGGTCAAACTTCTCGCGGTGAAGAGCATCCAGCGCTTCCTGCGGTTTCGAGAACAGATGCGTATCGTAGCCGACGGCATTGAAACACACTCCCATCGTCTTTAGGATATTCGCTTCATCATCAACAACCAAGACTCTCGGCAAATTCTGCGTCATTGCGCAATCCTTTCAGACCGCGGTATCGTAAAAAAGAACGTGCTCCCCTGCCCCATGTTGCTCTCGACCCATATCTTGCCTCCATGTGCCTCCACGACTTCCTTTGCGATGGCAAGCCCGAGTCCAACACTTCCCGGGGTTGCATCAGTCGATTGCTTCACCTGGACGAACTTGTCAAAAATCACTTCGATCGCATCCGCTGGTATTCCACGTCCCGAGTCCGAAACGGAAACGCGCACAGAATCACCGGCAATATCGGCGTGGATTGTCACTTTCCCCTCCGCAGGCGTGTAGCGCAACGCGTTGCTCACCAGATTGGTGACCACCCACGACAGCTGCTGATGATCTCCGGGAACCTCCGGTGTGTCTTGTGCGATGTCCGTCTCCAGACGAATGCCCTTTTCCCGAAACTGCAGGCGAAGAGGTTTCAACGCTTCTTCGACGACCGAGCGAAGATTAATGCTTTCTCTCTTTAATTCGTACTTCCCCGATTCGAGCCTCGACAGATCGAGCAGTTCCTTCACTAGTTTGGTCAATCGCTCACAGTCGTCTTTCGCTGTCGCGAGCATGTCCTTCTGCGGCTCATTGACCTTGCCAAGGACCTCTTGGGAGAGAATATCGACAGCCATGTTGATGGACGTTAGCGGTGTGCGCAGTTCATGCGACACCGTGGCGACGAACTCTGATTTCATCCGATCCAGATTCTTGAAACGCGTCACGTCCTGAAGCAGCGTGACAACTCCGAGAATATTGTTTGATTCATCAATAATGGTTGTCTGCCGGGGGCGAAAGTAGAGGATCTGTTCTCCGGGTTGTTGGATTGAAAGCAACGGGTCGCGTTTGGCTCGTTCCTCTTCGCTGACTCCTCCGCGGCTGAGCAGCTTCAACCACTGAGCATCGGTGACAGTCTGGTCGAGCGGTTTTCCCTGCCAATCGTTGCCGCGAATGCGTAGAAGCTTTCGCGCTGCCTGATTCATCAGAAGCAAATTGTCTCCCTCATCCGCCATGATAACCGGGTCAGGAATGCTCGCGACGATGGCTTCGGATTTTTTCTTTTCTGCGATCAACTGGTTGACGTTCATTTCCTCATACGTCCTGAGACGTTCCGTCATTTTGTTGAACTCACTCCCCAGTTCGCCGATCTCGTCGTTCGTCGTGATATCAATTTTTTGATTCAGCTGTCCCCGTCCTATACGTCGCGCGGCTTCGGTAAGCTTCTCCGCAGGGCGGATGATGGTTCTGGTAATCTGCACGCTGGCAAAAAGAATCAGTGCGATCGCGCAGATCGAAGTGAAGATAACAGCAAACGCCGCGTTGTTGGATGCTTCCTTCGCTCGGCGGTCCGCCGAAGCGATCGCGGCCTGATTGAATTCGAAAAAGCGCGCACATTGCCCCTGAACGATTTGTGCGACCGGTTTGAGGATCTTTTGCTGGAAATTGCGAGCACCGCTTCGCTTTGCGGTCATTCTGAAAATGTTGAAGAAGGAATCAGATTTCGCGTTGTATGTCTTGTAACTCAGGGGAATGCTGTCGAGAACCGGCGGCTTCGGAGCCACGAGGACACTCTCCGTCGCGGTACGATACCAGGAGAGAAAATCATCACGGTTCTTGTTGAAGACACCGATGGCCGTCGTGAGTTCGTCTCCGACGGGCCTCGTCCCTGCCAGCGGCACACTGAAGTACATTAGCGCTTCCTGAGCCTGCTGCTGTTCCTCCAGGGCTCTGGACATGTGCTCGGCGGCCAGAACACTCTGGTAGTTCTCACGCATTAATTGTCCCACGGAGCTCTGCAGCTCAATGAAGTTGTAGAGGGCTACCACGCTGGAAGCGAGGCTCACGCAGACCAACAGGAAATAGCTGAAGCCTATCTTGTAGCGGAGACTACTCATTTGAAGAAATAATATTCATTTTTCACGCTAAAGGCAAAACCGCAGAACGCCTTAATTTCCAAGGACTTCCGGTGCTATGAAGGCCCAGAGAATGGCCAGAAACACCGGAATCATCCAGCCCAGACGACTTGGGAAAAAAAGGATTTGAGGGATTGAAACATTTTTCTTAACTTGGCCGTAATTAATGACCATCAGTCATTCAATTTACTGGAGTCAAATGTGGGAATTCATGAACGTAAAGAAAGGGAAAAGGAGCACCGCAGAGAGGACATTCTCGACGCCGCTCAGCGAGTGTTCTTTGAAAAAGGGTTGGCGGCTGCAACCATGGATGACATCGCGGAAACCGCAGAATTGAGCAAAGGGACTCTCTACCTCTATTACAAGAGCAAAGAGGATCTGTACCTCACTGTAATGATGCGTGGAATGCAACTCCTTTACGATGCTTTCAGTGAGGTTGCGAAGGGTGCCTACAGTCCGGCGAAAATGCTCTCGCGTCTCCCCGAGGCATACCTCAATTACTTTAACAATCATAGAGACTATTTCCGGATGATGCATTATTTGCAGGCCCCACAATTCCACAAACAGGTCTCTGACGAAGTAAAACAGAGTTGTGGTGTTCTCAACCAGCGGATTTGGGATCTCGTGAACGGGATGCTCCAACGGTGCATCGACGAGGATCTTTTGCGCAAGGACTTAGATCCGACCGAGGTGGGACTCATCTTGTGGTCAAGTGCAACCGCACTCATGTTGCGCATTGACAATGAAGAGGGAATTTGGAGGGAGGCATTTCAGCTCAACCTCCACGACGTATTGAAGCTTTCCAATGGCTTGTTGTTTGATGCAATCTGTACAGAAAAAGGAAGACTAGAACTGAAAGCACTTTCGAACACTTGAACATATTCATGAGGGATACATGAACCTGAAATCCAAATCACTGATTCTTATACTCCTCCTCTTCGCGTCAGCACTCGTTTTTCCTTGGGCTCGGGCGCAGGAGTCATCTCCCCGTCGCCTCTCTCTCGAGGATGCTGTTCGTATGGCGATGAAACAGAATCCCGATCTCGTCACCGCGCGGCTTGAGGTCAAACGCTCCAATGCACGCGTTCTCGAAGCGTGGGGAAACGCAATGCCCGCTGTCGACCTCTCGGGACAATATGTCCACATGGTTGACAAGCCGGTGTCATTCTTCCCCGACTACTTTCTCTATAGCTTCCTGAAAGGGATCGATTCTACGATCGCCAAACCAAGCGGGCAGCTTGTGCCGGTTTCTTTCGCCCCTGCATTCAGTGCGAGTGCGTCCGTCAATGTGAGGCAGATTCTTTTCAATGGAGCTGTCTTCATTGGTGTCGGGGCTGCACATATCTATTCGCACCTCGCACGGGACCTCTACCAGGGAAAACAGGTGGAAACTGTGACCAAGGTCCGCAAGGCCTATTATGGAGCGCTTCTTGCGCGTGAAGCCTTCGATTTGATGCGTTCAAGCCTCCAAAACGCAGAGGATAATCTCAAAAATGTCCAGCTCATGAGAAAACAAGGAATTATTTCGGAATACGATGAGTTGCGTGCCTCTGTCGGCGTGGAGAATCTGCGCCCCATGGTCATTCAGAGCGAGACGAACTATAGCCTTTCACTGGATAATCTGAAGAATACACTTGGCATCACAACCAAAGAGATGTTTGTCCTCACAGACAGCCTCACACTGCAACCGGTGGATGATCAACTCATCGCCGGGGCGGATGAACTGGTGCTCGAGACGAATCCCGGATTGAATGCAACGAAACGGCAGATTGAACTTAACGGCGCTGTTGTCAATGCCGAGCGGTCGAGCTATTTACCGACGATTGCAGCGTTCGGGTCCTATTCGTACACCGCTGCAAAGGAACAGTTCAACTTCTCGACGAATGACTTCTATAAGGGATCTCAGGTCGGCCTCTCCCTTTCTCTCAACCTTTTCCAGGGCTTGCAGACGTTCGCACGAGTGGAACAAGCCCAGCTCGAGCAGCGCAAGAGTGAAGAGCAGAAGGTCAATCTGGAGAGGACGTTACGAACCGGCATCCATTCCATTCTCGGAAATCTGCAGCAGGCGCGAAAGCGAATTGACGCTCAGGGAAGAACTGTGGAGATGGCTGAACGCGGCTACAAGATTGTCACCACTCGATTTCTGAGCAACGCCGCGACTCAGCTCGAAGTCAACGACGCTCAGTTAGCCCTGACTCAGGCAAAAGTCAATCGTATCCAGGCGATTTACGATTATCTGTCGTCGTCGGCCGATCTTGAGCAATTGATCGGCCGCCTGCCAAACTACGCCCTTGAAAGTGAACAACAGTAACCTCTTGATAAAAGGAAATCACCATGAACAGCAAAATGCAGATCCTCCTCATGATACTGGTGCTTGTCAGCTGCCTCATTCTGACCTCCTGCGGAAAGTCCGGGGCAGACAACAACGCTGACAAAGTGCAGCCGGTCAACGTTAAGATCGAGGTGCTCAAACCTGCACGCCTTGTTGATGGCATACAGGTCGCTGGCACCGTGAAGGCGTCCGAGGATGTCAATTTGACGCCGGAAGAAGGCGGGGTTGTAAAAGAATGGAAAGCGAAGAAGGGTCAGGCCGTCAAGAAAGGCGACCTCGTGTGCATTCTGAAGGATGAAGTGATCAAAGCTGGATTCGATGCAGCTGAGGCACAATACAAGATGGCTGATCTCAACTTCGAGAAACAGCAGAAGGTGTTCGACCAGCAAGGTATCAGCGAGCTTCAATTGAAGAATCTCATGTACGGACGGGACGCGGCCAAGGCCAATGCCGATTTGATGAAAGCCCGTTGGGAGCGGACGCAGCTGCGCAGTCCTTTTGACGGCATCGTGGACAATACGATTCCCAACGAAGGCGACTTTGCTCCTCCCGGCATGCCGATTGCACGCATCGTGAATACGTCCATCATCAAGATACAGGCGGATGTCCCGGAATTGTTCTCTGGTTCGGTCCTTCCTGGCACGCAGGCGATCATCACTTTCGATGCTGTCCCAAATGACACCTTGAAAGGGAAGGTAGGATTTGTGGGCTCCACGGTGTCGGCCTCCAACCGGGCATTGCAGATCGAGATCGTCCTTCCCAATCCGCGTCAGAAGATCAAACCGGAAATGGTCGCGAAGGTAAAGCTTCTCCGTGAGACGAAGTCAAACGCCATCCTCGTGAGTGAGAATATCATTCAACTCGTTGATCGCGATCGCTCTATTGTCTATATCGAAAATGCCGGCAAGGCTGAGGAACGACGGGTAAAGCTCGGCGGGCGTCAGGGAATTCTGGTCGAGGTGCTCGAAGGCTTGAACGCCGGTGATCACCTCATCGTCACCGGATTTCAGAAAGTCATCAATGGTTCACCTGTCATCGTGACGCAATAACGGAGAGCCAACCATGAAAATCTGGAGTATTGCAGTAGACAACAAGACCGCAGTGTACATCCTGATGGTGCTCATCGTGGTGTTCGGATGGTCCTCGTATACCTCGCTTCCACGTGAGGCTGCTCCTGACGTGAAAATTCCACTCATCATCGTCGCGACACCTTACATCGGTGTATCGCCCGTCGACATCGAAGGATTGATCACGCAACCTCTCGAGCGGGAACTCAAGGGACTCAAAGACATCAAGCAGATTACCTCTGTTTCTAAGGAAGGGCTCTCCACAATCCGCGTTGAGTTCAATACGGGGATCGATATTGATGAGGGTCTTCGTCGTGTTCGGGACAAAGTCAACACGGCACGATCTCAGCTTCCCAGCGACATTCTTGATCCCGTGATCAGTGAGATCAACATCAGCGAGTTCCCGATCATGTACGTGAATATCGGGGGCGAGGTAGGCCTCGCACGGTTGAAAAAGATCGCCGACGACTTGCGAGATGACATAGAGGGAATTCCGGGTGTCATCAGCGCGGACATTTCCGGAGGACTGGAACCGGAAGTGCAGGTCAATGCCGATGTTTATCGCATGAACGCCTATCAGATCAGCTTCGACGATATCGCCAACGCAATCCGTGCAGAAAACCTCTCCATCCCCGGAGGATCCATCGACACGAAGGAAAAGAACCTGACGATCCGTGTGCCGGGGGAATTCAAGGAAGTGCGGCCCCTCGAAGATATCGTTCTGAAAATGCAAAATGGAAAGGCGATTTACCTGCGGGATGTCGCGAAAGTTGACTACTCCTTCGAAGACCGGCAGACGTATGCCCGGCTCAATAGGACAGAAGTCGTTTCCTTGGCTGTCCGCAAACGCGCCGGCGAGAATCTTCTCCGCATCACAGATGAAGTAAAGAGAATTACCGGCGTCAAACAGAAAGAACTTCCTAACGGGATCAAGCTCGACATCTCCAACGACCAGTCGAAGTTCGTTACAAGGATGGTGAAAGAACTCGAGAACAGCGTCATGACCGGCATGTTTCTCGTTGTCATGTCCCTCTTCATGTTCTTCGGATTCAAGAACTCGCTCCTGATTTCAACGGCTATTCCTCTGTCGATGCTTGTCGGATTCATTGTCTTGTCCACACTGGGAATCACCTTGAACATGGTGGTGCTTTTCTCCCTCGTGTTGGTACTCGGCATTCTCGTTGATGACGCCATCGTCGTCATCGAAAACACCTATCGGCACCAGCAGGAATATGGCGAAGATCCGGCCAAAGCTGCCAAGACCGCTGCGGGAGAGGTCTTTGTGCCGGTGTTGACCTCGACGGTGACGACACTGTCGGCGTTCCTCCCGCTGGCCTTCTGGCCCGGCATCGTGGGTGACTTCATGAAGTACTTTCCTTTTACCCTCATCATCACGTTGACGGCGTCACTCTTCGTGGCTTACGTCATCAGTCCGGTACAGGCTGCACGGTGGATCAACTACAAGCGTGATATTCGGAAGGCGAAGGAAAACCTGGAACACCCACACTGGTACAAAAAGTACAATCCATTCACGATTCTCTTTCACAAGGTGGACGGGGAGGTGTTCCCATGGTTGCAACGGGAATATGTGAAGACGTTGAGATGGACTCTACAGCGCAAGGGGTTGACGATGAGTGTCTCCTTTGGATTCCTGCTCTTCGTCATGATCCTTTTCGGATTGTTCAACAAGGGGGTCGACTTCTTCCCCAACACACAGCCTTCGCAGGTCAGCGTCAGCATTGAAACACCCTCTGGAACGTCCCTCGACGTGACGAACAGGATCGCACATATTCTTGAGGCCAGGGTGGATACAGTGCCCGGGAGGAAAGATGTCGAGTTCATCGCGACCAGCGTAGGTACGTCGGATGATCCGTTCGATTTCGGCGGACAGGGAACTTCGAACAAAGGGCGCATTGGCATTAGTTTCTATGAGAAGAAACTGCGCGGACAGAGCACGTTCACAACGCTGGAAGAGGTTCGAAAGTCTACCGGCGGCATCGCGGGCGCAGAAGTGCGTGTGGCAAAGCAGCAGATGGGTCCACCTGTAGGTGCCCCCGTCAGCGTGGAAATCTCCGGCGAGGACTACAGTCAGCTTGCGGCATTGAGCAAGCAAGTGCAGGAGAAAATCAAAGACGTGCGCGGCCTGGTTGACCTCAAGGATGACTACAACACGGGCCGACCGGAGATCGAAGTTCGCATCGATCGGGAAAAGGCTGGGATGTACTACACCACCACCGGGCAAATTGCTTCCACGGTGCGCGCTGCGATTGCCGGTGTTGATGCTTCGAAGTACCGCGTCGGCGAAGACCAGTACAATATCAAAGTGCGTCTCAGGGAAGACCAGCGCACCTCGCCCGCGGACCTGGAGAATCTTCACATCACGTTTATGAACCGGAGAGGAACGTTGCTCTCGATTCCGCTTACATCGGTTGCGGAACTCCGGCGCACGACATCGGTCACGGATATCCGGCGCAAGGATCAGAAGCGTGTCGTCACGGTGAGCGGCGACGTCGAAGGACGTGTGCAATCAGAGGTTATCAACGATGTCAAAGCTCGTATCGCGGGATTTTCGCTTCCGAACGGATATGCTATCAAACTCACCGGTTCGCAGGAAGAGCAACAAAAAGCGTCTGCTTTCCTCGGGAACGCATTCGTGATCACGTTATTGCTCGTGTTTCTGATCATGGTCGCGGAGTTCAATTCTCTGATAGTGCCGTTCGTCATCCTGATCTCTGTTGTCCTCTCCCTCATTGGCGTGATGCTGGGGTTGGTCATCACGCGCACACCGGCAAGTGTTATCATGACTGGCGTGGGAGTCGTGGCGCTCGCGGGGATTGTCGTACGCAATGGAATTGTCTTGCTCGATTTCGTCAAGCACAAGCACGGTGAAGGCGGGCTCTCGCTCGAAGACGCGCTTCTTGAAGCCGGACGAATTCGTCTGCGGCCCGTCTTGCTCACCGCAGCTGCGACGGTGCTCGGAGTTCTGCCGCTGGCCACAGGTTTTGATTTCGACTGGCGCGAACTTCATTTTGTCATCGGTGCAGAAAGTGCGGAATTCTGGCGGCCGCTCGCGGTCACCATTATCTTTGGATTGACCATTTCAACGTTCTTGACATTGGTCATCGTGCCGACTGTTTATTCGCTTCTGGAAGAAGGAACAAACCGGATCTCCTTATTCTTCAAACGATTCCGTGGGGCGGAAAATGATTCCGAACCTGCGTAATTGATGAATTCCAACAAGGACTCATGGCGCAACCACACGCTAAAAACGGAGCTTTGCAAAGGCAGGGCTCCGTTTCTATGTGTTCCGTGAGCCGCCGGAACTTGGATTTTCCATTGAAAAACCGATCTTTTGCAGGTTTTTGACAGACAGACCCTTTTTTCAGCGAGACAAATTCGCACTCTGTCCGTATTATCTCTGCAACGTTGTTGTATCTGTTCTGCCATCCAGCCCACGAACATCTCCAGAACGATCACCGTTCCTTTTGGAGGACATACAAAATGCAGGCTCGCTTACGTAGGGATTCTCGCTCTCACATTGCTGCGATCTCCTGCTTTCTTGTACTGATGTTGACCGGTTGCAGCAGCTCGCTGGAACTCAGCAGCGGATGGACAGACCAGGAACTCGCGATCACCGCCGACGGATCTGGATGGAAAGATGCTACAGCAAAAATCGCCGGACCCGAAGTTTTTGTCGGAGTCAAGAATGACAAGAACAATCTCTACATTTGCCTCATGACATCAAACTCTGCGACCCAACTCCAGATGCTTGCTCTCGGGTGTACAGCATGGTTCGATACGGAGGGGAAGCAGAGCAAGACGTTCGGCATTCAGTTTCCGGTGGCCGGGTTGCTCCAGGGCCGACGCCTTCCAACACGGCCGAACCCGGAAGAAATTCAACGCTTGGTCAATGCTGCACAGCGCCAGTTGATCGTCAGCGGACCGGAACAAAACGAACGACACCGCATATCTATGCAGGATGCCAAAGGCGTGAAAGCCCATCTCGGATACGTCAATGGCACTCTGACCTATGAATTGAAAGTGCCGCTTCAGAGAAGCAAAGAGCAACCATACGCCATCAACGCTGATACGACGAGACCGCTTCTGGTGGGCTTCGAAACTGGCGATACTGCTGAAGCTATGAAGGGACAACCGGGTGCGTCGAGTCCTTCTCAAAGTGCCGGTGGGCGCGGCCGATTGGGAGGTCGATCGGGAGGTGGGGCAGACCAAGGATCAGGCAGTCAGATGCCGGAGCCACTAAAGCATTGGATTACTGTTCACCTTTCAAGTGGATCAACTGCAAAGTAAGAATTGCTAGTGCCACTTCTAATAAGAGATCTTGTGGTAACGCCATGCCTTTGGCATATTCAGAAAGGCGCTAGTGCCCGCTTCCAATGGCAGCATCTATCTCAAAAAACAGTATTACTTTTTGTCCGAAGGTCCAAAGGACCCCTACCGGGGACTCCTTCGGAGGAAGCGGCACTGGCATACAGTGGGAGACTGAGAACTCAACCGTTGTTTCTGCAACGACATTTCAATTCACTATTTCAACCAACAATCAGATCGGAGAATATCTATGAAATCCACAACCGGTATCGGACGTCTTCTCATCGTTCTTCTTGCGGTGGTTTTCGTCGCTGGAATGCTGCAGACGGCATTTGCCCAGGGACAGGGGATGAGATTATCACCAAAACAGCGCGCAGATACGCTCGGAAAACAACTTGGCCTTGATTCAGTGACCGTCGTAAAAGTCACGAAGATCATTGAAAAATACCAGAAGGAAATGACCGACAAGCGGAGCGAGCTCCAGGGTGGTGATATGGATGCCATGCGCGCAGCCATGACGGAGATCAGGGACAAGCAGAACAAGGAGATCATCGCGCTCTTGACAAAGGAGCAGGCGAAGAAGTACGAGGAGATCATGAAGCAACAGCAGCAACGAATGATGAATCGTCCCCCTCGCAACAACTAGTGCCACTTCTAATAAAAGATCTTGTATTCAAAAAGGCGCTAGTGCTCGCTTCCATTAGCAGATTTCATTTCCAAACACAATAATACTTTTTGGAAGCGGCACTAGTGCCTCTCCTCTGGACATTCAACTGCAGGCTTTCCTGTTGGGTCGTAGATCCTGAAGTCTCCACTCACCTGCAAC
>JBGPAN010000051.1:0-12919 GCA_041480785.1 Bacteroidota bacterium
CATCGTAGGATCGAGAAACTGGATAACTCCCGGCGCTGAAATGGAAGAGATGTTCTTCCCGCAGAAGGAATGGATTATCGACGCTATCCATGAACGTCTGCATCCTTTACCGGGGCACAAAGTCACAACAAATCAAACCACAGGTGAAATGTTGCGGCGCAACAGAAGAGGGATATGAGATGGAGCGAATGAAAACAACAGCCCTGAGACTGTACGGCAAAAATGATTTAAGACTTGAGACGTTTGATCTGCCGGAAATAAAGGAAAATGAAGTCCTCGCAGATGTAGTTACCGACAGTGTTTGTATGTCGACGCACAAGGCAGTCCTGCAGGGTGCAGACCATAAGAGGGTTCCCAAGAATGTTTCAAGCATGCCCATCATAGTCGGTCATGAACAATGTGGAACGATATTGAAAGTCGGCGAAGCGTTGAAAGATAAATTCCAGGTTGGAATGAAATACAGTCTGCAGCCGGCGGTGAACTATCCCGGCAGAGAAATAGAAGCAGTCGGATATTCTTACCCATACGTCGGCGGAGATGCTACGAAGGTGATTATTCCTTCCGATGTTATCGAGATGGATTGCCTGATTCCTTATCGCGGTGATTCATTTTTCAATGCGTCACTCTCTGAGCCAATTTCATGCATCCTTGGCGCGCTGGAGTCTCAATATCATGGGAAACCAAAAGAATATGCTCACGCGATGGGCATCAAAGACAAAGGCAGGCTGGCCTTGTTAGGTGGTGCCGGTCCCATGGGCCTTGGATTTATTGATCTTCTGCTCAATGGTGATAGGAAGCCTGGTCTCCTCGGTGTGACAGACATCGATGACGTCAGACTTCACCGAGCAGAGAGACTGTTCCCCAGGGAAGAAGCAGCGCAAAAAGGAGTCACGTTGGAGTTCATCAACAGCTCCCGTACAGATGCTTTTCGTGATCTCATGACGCGGACTGGGAACAAAGGTTTTGATGATATTTTCGTTATGGTGCCCGTCTCTTCAGTTGTCGAACAAGCCTCACAATTGCTTGGTTATGATGGGTGCCTGAACGTTTTTGCGGGGCCTACCGACAAGACCTTTGGCGCGTTCGTCAACTTATACCATGTTCATTACAACCATCACCACATCATGGGCTCTACGGGTGGAAACAGCGATGACATGCGACACGCCTTGGATCTAATGGGACGCGGGGTGATAAATCCAGCCGTGATGATTACCCATATCGGTGGCTTAGATTCCGCTGGCGATACGATCAAGAACCTTCCCAATATTCCCGGCGGGAAGAAATTGATCTATACCGGCATTTCTCTCGCCTTAACCGCACTCAAAGATTTTACTGTCAAAGCCAAGACAGATCCTCTGTTTGGGCAACTCGCGCTCATTATTCAGAAAACAAAGGGACTGTGGTCAAAGGAAGCCGAGGAGTTTTTGTTGGCCAATGCAAAACCGATTCACTGACGTTGAAAGACCATGCGGAAGATGGTCTTGAAGATAGAATCACTTCCTGATTTGTTCTTGTACTAGTGCCACTTCTAAAAAGAGATCTTGCATTCAGTAAGGCACTAGTGTTGTTACTTTTCTCTCCGTCGCACCGACTTAGGCACACAATATCGTTCCGAAGAGGAATGTTCTCGATTTGAGAGCAGATCCCGCAAGAAGCCCGGCAAAGACGAGCGGACCAAAAGGCACGAGAACTGTGGATGAAGATCTAGAGACATTATGGAGTAAAAAAACGTCACGCTACCGGATGATCCAATCATTCTGAAAAAGTGAAGGTGGACAACGCATACTTCCCAAAACATACTCCTCTCGCCATGTTCCAGCGGTAATCGCAAGACGGTTTTCATACTGGCATGTTTGATAACAGCAGTCACTTCCGGCGCTTATTGTCAAAACGTTGATGCACTCAACATTCTTCATACCAGTGACCTCCACATCGTTTATAACTTGGATGAATGTCATCCGGTGCTTCCAAACAAACATTTCGTTGTGAGAGGCGGCATCGACTCATTGGAGAGATTTTTTGACTCAATTCCCCGGCAAGCGAAAGCTGATGCTGTCGTCATCACCGGAGATGTTCTCGATATGTTTGAAGGCGAAACCAAATCTCACCAGCTCCTTGCGAATCAAATTGAGCAATTTCGATCACTGTATGATAAATGTCCGGTTCCGCTCTATTTGACCCTTGGCAATCACGATCTCACGAAATACATCGTCCGCGACATTGATTCAAGTGTCGTTGAATCTCAAACCAGTGCTGAACGGGCTCGAGCATCGTGGATAAGGAACATCCCCTGTTTTCACGATGGCACATACTATACCAAGGTCTTTCAGGTTGGTAAGGCAAACTATCATTTCGTTTTTCTTGACAATGGATATAGTCTGCACGACGGCGGGAGGGTCATAGACAAGGTTCAACTGGATTGGCTGCAAGAACAAGTAGCAAATGCTGGTAGTGAGCCGATCATACTCTTCTTCCATATCTACTTTTCGGTCGGGGACATCAATGGAGATGGAATATTCTTCAAGGAAAATGGTTCAACGCATTGGCCGAGCGAGAAGCAATGCTCGGAAGGGTTTCTCAAGATTCTGAACGACAAAAGGAACATCAAAGCCATGGTGGTCGGCCATGGACATTCAAATGTTTTCGAAGGGATTCACTTCCCAGGCGGGCATACAATCTACCAGATCGAAACCGGTTCAGTGACCGAAGGGTCCATGAATTGGCGATTGTTCCAATGCACCGAGAACGGGATTGTTGTGTCACGCCCTGGAAGCAGGAAAACAGAACTCACCATCGACTTGCATGAGAAGGGAGAATAAAATGTCCGAAGACATCAGGGTACCGGCTAGCACGCAGCGTCTCTTGTCTCTCGATTTCTTTCGAGGGTTGACCATGTTTCTTCTCATCGGCAAATCACCGGGCCTGTATCACCTTTTCCAGGTTTCAAGTATTGGAATCATCTCAGGTCTTGGATTTCAGTTTGAGCATCACCCGTGGAATGGATTGACCTTCTGGGATTTCGTCGAGCCGTTCTTCATGTTCATCGTTGGCGTTGCCATTCCCTTTTCAGCATTGAAGCGATTGGAAAAAGGAGACCCTTGGAAGAAAATATTCATGCATGCTCTGGAACGCTCCATCACATTGTTCCTGCTTGGGATCATCTATTATAGCATCAGCGCAGGCAAACCGGTCTGGAAGCTCTGGAATGTCCTCACCCAACTGGGATTTACGTATCTGCTCGCATTTCTGTTGATGCGAAAACCGATAAAGGTCCAGGTAATAGTCAGCCTCGGACTTCTATTGCTGAGCGAGCTCCTCTATCGGTTCTGGCCTGTCGAAGGGTTCAACCAGGCGTTTGTGCCAGCACAGAATTTTGGAACCTGGGTTGATCTTCAATTGATGGGAATGACAGAGAAGGGGTATTGGGTAGCGTTCAATGCCATTCCCACCGCCGCATTCACGATTTGGGGTGTCGTGGCTGGTCTCATATTGCGAAGCGACAGGACGTCCAACGAGAAGTTGAAAATACTCTTCCTCGCCGGACTGGCAGGTATCGTGCTTGGCTTCGCACTCAATCCGCTGACACCAATCATAAAGAGGATTGCGACGTCCTCCTATGTCATTGAGACCGGCGGATGGTGCCTGGTGGCGCTCGCCTTTTCACACTGGATGGTGGATCTGAAGAAAATTCAGAAAGTTCCGCAGTTCTTCGCCATCGTGGGGATGAATTGTTTATTCATCTATCTTTTTGAACAATTCGGCGGTGTTCCCTATCTGATCCGAATCGTCAAACCGTTTTCGTATGCGCTATTCTTCTGGTCGAGTGACGCCATTTTGCCTTATGCCACTGCACTCGCCACGTGGTTTGTGCTATGGTATATGTGTTACTGGCTCTACAAGAACAAGATATTGATCAAGATATAACTCGCAGCACCGGCAGTCTTCTGTTGTCGGGACAATCCACGGAAGGCTGAGTTCAAAGAACGATTGCAGTCGTGGCCTTTCGTGTAACTCTAGAAAGAGGAAATCTATGCGACCTAACAGATTTCTCCTGTCACACGTGTGTCTCGTTTTCTTCATCGCACTGTCAACAAACATTCTTTCGGCAGCTGGAAAAGATACGCCGCGGAAGTGTATCATGGTATTTGGATCACATGCCGATGATGTAGAAGAAATCGCCGGAGGGACGTTAGCCAAATACATCGCCGAAGGTTATCAAGGCATTTACGTGTGCGTGATGAACAATACGGCTGGATGCCTTATCGAGAAGGCTCCGGGAGATAAAGGGGGACCGAATTTCTCGGTTTCAAGTTCCCCCCGCACGTATCCAGTCGACGCTTTGGAAACACATCAAATTCGTGAAGTCGAGGCGAGAAACGCTGCTGCTGTCCTTGGTGCAACACCTGTCTTTCTGAATTTTATTGAACCCGAAATCTGGTTGGGTCGCAAGTTGACCATCTTTGGTACGAAGGAGTTCCAGATGTTTAACCCTCCGGGCCGGAAGCAAGTCAGTCTTGCCACCCGGTATAGCGAAGATGTTGACTTTGTCGTGGGTCTTTTGAAAGAGTATCAACCGGAGATCATCATTATTCACACGTTGGGGGGTGAAAAACTTGATCACGGCAATAGTGCCTATCTGATGTACCTAGCATATCAGAAGGCAATCTCGAAAGGAATCGCTGTTGGGAAGTTGTGGATGAAGGTCGATGGGTGGTTGTTGGATGACCTGGCTCAAAACAATGGCAGAGGAAATCGCGATGTTCACATCGATGTGAAAAACTACCTGAAGACAAAATACGAAGCGCTCGACAAACACGTAAGTCAGAATGGTGGTTTCGGTAGAAAATACGTCATAAGAAATCAGGCTCAACCAAAGGAAGTGATCGAAGAGTTTATCACGGCGGGTGATAATACTCACTGACAGTATCATGCGCGCGATTGAAGGGCTTTGACACAAACACTTTGTACCAGACGCCCACAATGTGCTTTTGATCCAGATTTTGCAGAACAACGATGGAACGTCCAGAAAGAGATGCTTTCCACTTCACCGATGTCTCCATGAAAAGGAGTTTCACAGTGAAAGCGAACAGATTCCTAGATCTTCTGAAGTATTGTGTACTCATCATGCTCCTCTTGTCAAATGTCGCAATGGCTGGCGAAAAGAGCGCTCCGCGGAAGTGTATACTGGTCTTTGGTGCTCATGCAGATGACGTCGAAGAGTTGGCAGGAGGGACGCTTGCCAAATATATTGCTGCCGGGTATGAAGGGATATATGTTTGTGTCAACAACAACACGGCCGGATGCGTGATAGAAAATACACAAAATCCCCGATATGGCAGAGGTACTACGTTCACCGTTTCAAAGTCGCCTCAGCTGTACCCCGTGGACGCTCTTGAAACAATCCAGATTCGACAGGAAGAAGCCAGAAACGCGGCGGCATTTTTTGGTGCAACTCCGGTCTTCCTCAATTTCCGCGAGATATTCATCTGGCAGGGGCGCAAGGAATGCTATCTCGGTTCAGACGAATTTCATCAGTATCAGCCACCAGGCAGACAAATCATAAGTACTGGCACGGTCCTCAGCAAAGATGTCAATCTTGTGATTGACCTGCTGAAGAAGTATCAGCCGGAGGTAACCATCATTCACACTCTGGGGGGTGAAAAAGATGAGCACGGGAACAGTGCTTATCTGATGTACTTGGCGTTTACCAAGGCGGTATCACAAGGAATACCGGTCGGAAAGCTCTGGATGAAGGTCGACGGCTGGCTCCTGGATGATATAGCGATGAGCAGTGGTCGGGGGAAACCGGATGTGCAAATTGATGTCAAGGATTTCCTCAAGATCAAGTATGAGGCGTTCTGCAAACACGTCAGCCAAAAGAGCATTTTTTACAAGGACTATGTGGAGCGAGGCCAGGTAAAGCCAGAAGGTATGACAGAGCGATTCATCACTGTTCTCGACAACTCAAAGTGAGATCTCCTCACAATGATGTTCAATAACTCTCGATGAATGAGACTCTACAAGGAATTGTGAAATGAATACCACCAGACTCATGAGATTATTCCTGTATGCACTTGTATTGACCCTCCTCTCTGTGAATTTCATCATTGCAGGGGGCGGAGACAAACCTCGGAAATGTATCCTGGTGTTCGGTGCACACGCCGATGATGTCGAAGGGATGGCAGGCGGAACGCTCGCGAAATACATTGCGGAGGGATACCAGGGCATCTACGTTTGTGTTACGAACAACCTTGCCGGCAATCAGATTGAGAAAGTTCCCGGGAACTGGGATTTTGGCAGCGGGAAGCTGACTGCTGCCATTACTTTGTCCCCGAAGATGTATCAGGTCGATGCATTGGAAACGATGCAGATTCAACGTGAGGAAGCTCTGCAGGCGGCGAAGGTGTTCGGTGCCGAGCCGGTGTTCCTCGACTTCTGTGAGCCGGAATTCTGGATGGGCCGAAAACTGATTGTGTATGGCTCCGAGGAATTTATAAAATTCGATCCGCCCGGAAGAAAGCAGATAAGTCTTGCTACACGGTATAGTGAAGATGTGAATTTCGTCGTCGCACTGTTGCGAAAATACCAACCTGAGATAACGATCATGCATACGCCGGGCGGCGAGAAACTAGACCACGGCGAGAGCGGATACATGATGTACCTCGCATTCAAGAGAGCAATTTCCCAGGGGATTCCCGTTGGAAAATTATGGACGGTGAGCAGGGGATGGCTCGCAGATTCCGTAGCACAACAAAGCGGTAGAGGGAAGCCAGATGTCCGCATCGATGTCAGGAATCATCTGAAAACTGAATTTGCAGCCTGGAGTAAGCATATCAGTCAGAATGGCGGCGAGATAGAGAAGCACATTGGTTTACGGCGTCCCGCTCGCGATCGGAGTTTCGAAGAATTCATAACTATCCTGGACAATTCCAAACAATAAAGTTTAGTGATCGTCCGTTCAAGAACTCAAAGAGGAAACGACCCATGAAGAAGAGTCCGGTCTTTCGTTTGATTTTCGCTGCGTCAGTGCTTCTCGTGTGCACATGGACACTGAATGCTCAGCAAAACTATGTCCTCCTCAAACAGTGGGGAGAGTTTGGAGACAAGCCGGGACAAATGAAATATCCCACGATGATCGCAGTAGACAAATCTTCAAATGCCTATGTGGTCGACCAGCACAACCAACGGATTCAAAAATTCGATTCAGAAGGAAACTTTATTCTCATGTGGGGCAAATTGGGGACGGAACCGGGAGAATTTACGTATCCATATGGCATAGCGATCGACTCGAAAGGCAATGTGTATGTCGTCGACATGAACAATAATAGAGTCCAAAAGTTTTCTCCCAAGGGTGACTATATAGCATCGACTGGTTCATATGGGACAGAGGACGGGAAGTTCAAATATCCGTACGGAATCGCCGTTGATGAGAAGGATATTGTCTATGTAATTGATGCATTCAATTACAGAATACAGAAGTTCAGCTCAGATCTGAAGTTCTTGTCAAAATGGGGATCGGAAGAGAGCATTGGTTTCAAAGCTTATATGCCACACGAGATCGCAATTGCCAAAGACGGAAACGTAATCTTAAGCGATCGACAAAACCATCGTATCTCCATATTCACAAAGGATGGTGCACTGGTCAAACGATTCGGAGACTATGGAGAAGGAAAAGAAACGAAGGTGGGGCAATTTAGTGAACCGCACGGTGTGGCGGTCAATTCAAAGGGCGATATCTATGTGTGTGATCGGTACAATTTCCGGATTCAGGTCTTGAACTCCAATGGAGAGCCTCAAACACAATGGTTGACTTCAGGAGTTCTTGACGACAGTAAACAATTCCCAATAGCAGTGGCTGCAGGACCCGATGGATGTGTCTATGTCGTAGATCATTACGCTCACTGTATTCAGAAATATAAACCAACGAATACTCCGTGAGTAGTCGGGACTACTCATGTTCAGCGAGCTTACGTAAAGTCTCTTTTCAAAAAGGCACTGTGAAGCTGGGCAGATTTGGGCCTGCTTTCCAGTTCTCTCAAGCACAGAAGAAACGCGCATTGCGATTGCTTCGAGACCGCGTTCCAACAGGAGGCTATAATGTTCAATCGATTGCTGATCTTTTGTTTGCTGCTCGTTTCCATTTCAAGCGTAATGGCTCAGGAAAAGTACAATCCGCGGTATTGGGTTGAAGGAAACATTGACCGTCGGGAAAATGTGGACCAGGCGACAGGTTCTGCGCTCGCGCCCCTGATGGAGAAAGCGTACGCGAAAGGATGGCGAGGAGTCCTTTTCTGGGGAGCGGACCGTGATGGGGCAAAGATGAACTACTATTTCAAGTCGCCGTTTCTTGAGAAGCAGGAATGGGGAGTCTTCAAACGGGACGGGCTCTCTCCCGTCGTCAAGGCCGCGCACGACAAGGGCCTGAAGGTCATGATCAACATCGAAGGGGTCAATCCCTGGCATTGGAAGCAGAACAAATGGACGCCCGAGAATATCAAATTGGTTGCCGATGACCTTGCAGCTGACGGCGTTGATGCGGTGTTCGAAGAATGTTTCGAGGTGAAGCCGCACGTCTTTATCTCCTTTGCGAGAGAACTCAAGAGCAAAGGGGTAAACTACATGTCTGGCACCGATCCCATGCTCCTCCGGGAGCCTCACTTCGTTCCCCTCTGGCCCGAGACCGGGACCATCGACATTTACAACTATTACCTGAAACGTGACAAAACCTTCAACATCGCGACTCTGGCTCAGCATGGAACACTTGGGTACGGGTGGGCGAAATTCTGGCAGAAACCGACATCATTCATTTCTCCCCTGACTCGCAACTGGGGCATTGCAGCTGATTACTCTCCGGCAGTTGTCTCCTATCTCTGCATGATCAGGGCGCTGCAATTCAGGGTGGACAATTTCATGATATGGGGCGGGATGGATCTGTTCGATCCGATCAAGACTCAGGCCTGGATTTCCGAATATGTAGGCAAGCAGGAGAAGGACAGACCGTTGATGGACATTGTTGTTCTTCTGAAGCAACAAATTGAATCCAAAGCCGGCGAAACGTTAGATCCAGGCTGGAACCGGTTATTCAATTCCGGTGATGCCATCACATCGGGGGCGATGAATGCCGGTTATAACATCATTGTGAGCGACAAGGTTGTCCCGGCTGACGCGTACTGGATCTATGCCTCGGGAGGAAGCGATGATGTGCTACCTGCCGAAGTCGTAGCGCTCTTCAACAGCGATAAGCCGGTGTTCATTCAATGCGGCAGCAGCATCCCGAGTGGCAGCAGCATTACACCCGGGTGGAAAACGGCACTGGACAAATGCGGCATCGATGGCACGAAGCCAACGAAGTTCGGAGGTGGAGATGATGGTGAGCCGGAAGTTTCCCTTCCCAAAAACCAGGAAGCAGAACTCCCATACACCGGATACTACCAGAATATTTATCTGAGATTCACCGGCTCCGATGCCCAACGCGGAATGGACCTACGTGCAGGCACCGTAATATCAAAAGACGCCATCAGCGGAACGATCTACTGCGCGCCGAACAAAACGTATGGAAGAGGTCCATATATCGTTGGCAAGAATAAGAAGTATGTCGTGACAGCGACCGCATTGAATTGGGAGGTCGCATATCCGATCTCACATCTTCTCTCAGGCGGCGGAATCGTTCCGTCATCGAACGTTTGGGGCATTGTGGGCAAGAACGTCACAGCGCTTCTTGCGATCGAGACGACGGAACTCAACGTCTCCATTCCGGGTCTTGCAGACAACTCCAGGATTCATGTTGTCGTCTGGGACAAGAAGAAGAACAAGAAGTCCGAGGAGACAGTAACCTACCACGCTCCGTATGAGCACATGCTCAACGAGTACGATTTCATACTTATCAACAAAGCAGAATAGTCCTCAATGATCGATTGAACAATCTGGAGAGGAACTACAGTGAACTCTCAAGCAGCTCCGGCCGTTGCCTCAAAACGTCTCACAAGCGTTGATGCGCTGAGGGGCTTTGATATGTTTTGGATCGTCGGTGGGCGGGAAGTTTTGGTCGGGCTGGCGATGGTCTTTGGCAGCGACGTTGCCAATGCTCTTGCGGTGAACTTCCATCATGCATGGGGACAATTCCATTTTTGGGATCTGATCATGCCTTTGTTCCTTTTCATCGTGGGTGTGGTCATGCCCGTCGCTTTTCAAAGTCGTCTTGAACAAGGAGCCACCAAAAAACAACTCTATATGCACATGCTGAGAAGGGTGCTCTTACTTTACTTGCTGGGACTCATTGCATCAGGTCATCTGCTGAGTTTCGATTCAACAAGAATACATCTCTGGACAGACACGCTCCATGCCATTGCGGTCGGTTATCTGTTCAGTTCCATCTTGATCCTTGAACTGAATCTACGGTGGCAAATTGCGATAACGGTTGCACTCCTGTTCATCTATTGGGCGGCTATGGCATTGATACCCATCCCGGGGGTTGGAGCTGGTGTTTACGAACCCAAAGTGAACTTAGCAGTTTACGTCGATAATGCCTTGCTCGGGCATTGGCAGGAAGGAGAAGGCTGGACGTATATTCTCACCAACATGACATTCATCTGTTCGGTGATGCTCGGGGTTTTCGCGGGGAAGATCCTGCTTTCCAAGCAGGCGGAGATGAAAAAGACGGCTCAGCTGGCATCGCTGGGAATCGGTTGCTTGATTGCCGGAAAGATCTGGGGAATTTGGTTTCCGATCATTCATCATCTCTGGACCAGCTCCCTTGTCCTGTATGCCGGTGGTTGGAGTTACTTGCTCATGGCTCTCTTCTTTCTGGTTATCGATGTGTGGGGATTTAAAAAATGGTCTTTTGTATTTGTCGTGATCGGCATGAACGCTATCGCGGTCTACGTAGCATGGCATCTGTTTGATTTCAGGTTGATCGGAAACATCTTCGTCGGCGGACTTGCCAAATCGATTGGGCCTTGGGAGCATTTTTTCGAAGCAACTGCGGCATTTGCGGTAACCTGGCTGATCCTTTACTGGATGTACGTAAAAAAGACCTTTATCAAGATATGATGTTCTTCCTGGTCATGCTTACACTTCAAGGATAAAATCAGAAAGAAGAAAGAGTCCGAAGGGACGGTACCATACTGAGCACCCCATAAGAAAGTACTCAACGAGTACGATTTCATATTGATCGATGCGGTGAAAGAGTTCTCGCCTTGATCAATCACATTCCAGTAAGGAGATCACCATGGATTCTCAGGCTCCATCTCCGGTTGTCAGTCAAAGACTCATGTGCGTCGATGCGCTCAGAGGCTTTGACATGTTGTGGATCATCGGCGGCGCTGAAGTTCTCGTTTCGTTCGCCAAGGCCACCGGCATAGGTTTTCTTGAAGGGATTGAAGTGAATTTTGATCATCACTGGGGTCAATTCCATTTCTATGATCTGATCATGCCGCTGTTTCTGTTTATTGTCGGCGTGGTCATGCCAGTGGCGTTCGGCAGGCGCCTTGAACACGGCGACAGCAAGAAAAAACTCTATCTCCATGTCATGAAGCGAGTCGTTTTGCTTTACATCCTGGGACTGATTGAGTCAGGTCATCTGCTGAAATTTGACTCGTCAAAGCTGCATCTCTGGACCGATACACTTCACGCGATCGCCGTGGGATATCTTGTCAGTTCTATCATGATTCTTGAACTGAAGATTCGATGGCAGGTGGCTATCACGGTGAGCTTGCTGTTTTTGTACTGGGCAGTCATGGCGTTGGTCCCCATTCCGGGGGTTGGGGCTGGCATGTATGAGCCAACAGTGAACCTGGCCATCTATGTTGACAATGCTGTCCTCGGTCACTGGCAGGAAGGGGAGGGATGGACGTACATTCTGACCAATATGACCTTTGTCTGCTCAGTGATGCTCGGAGTGTTTGCGGGTCAGATCCTGCTTTCGAAGCGTACACAAATGAGAAAAGCAGGCGAACTGGCGTTGCTGGGGATCAGCTGCATTATCGCCGGCCAAATCTGGGGGATATGGTTTCCGATCATTCATCACTTGTGGACAAGCTCACTTGTGCTTTTTGCCGGCGGCCTGAGCTTTTTGCTGTTATCCCTTTTCTACCTTGTCATCGACGTGTGGGGTTACAGGAAATGGGCGTTTCCATTTGTTGTGATTGGCATGAACGCTATTGCGGTCTACGTGGCAACACATCTGTTCCACTTCACGCTGATTGGAAACGTCTTCGTCGGCGGGTTGGCAAAATGGTTGGGGCACTGGAATGAGTTTGTTCAGGAATCCGCAGCTCTGACTGTCATCTGGCTGATTCTTTATTGGATGTATAGCAAGAAGACCTTCATCAAGATATAATCCGACTGTTGCGTGCATAACAGGCCAAAAACAACACGGACAAACTATGTACAAATTTCGAATCGTCATACTGAGCTTTCTCCTGATCTGTTCCGCCGCATCAGTGTTCTGCTCTGTTGATTTGGGAGTGGCCAACGGCACACAGGCCACAGGCAAGAAACGCAAGCCAGCAGTGAAGCCGTACCGCGTTCTTGTGATCATTAGCGACCAGTGGACCGATCCTTCCAGCTACAACATTGATTCGAGGCGTGTCAAAGGTGGGGAGTTTCTCGATGTCGTAACGATGCTGAAGATCTGGGGAGTTCCATTTGACGTGCTTCGGCTTGACCAACAGCGACTTCAGATCAATCGGTTTCTGGACGGCGAGGCAAAACCCAAGTATGGTTGCATGATTTGGATGGCAGATCCGGACAAGCTCGCGGGTGCTTCCGCGAACTATCAAACTCTGAAGCGTGCCGTGGAGGAATTCGGTATTAGCATGATTGCATTGTTCGACGACATCAAAACGAAAGAAGTAGCTGCTTTGGTCGGTGTAAAGTTACAAGGTGTCGCGGACATTCAACCGGGCAGCGATCGCGACGG
>JBGPAN010000052.1:0-12778 GCA_041480785.1 Bacteroidota bacterium
CCATGTCGTCCAGAACCTGCTTTGTCATGTTGCGTGCAGAGACAGCTCCCGTGATCTCCAGGATCCTGTCGGCAAGCGTAGATTTGCCGTGATCGATGTGCGCAACAATGCAGAAATTTCGGATGTGCTTCATGAACCTCTGACCTCAGAATCCAATTCAGGCGCTCCAGAAAATACAAGGAGTAAAGAGTGGAAGTGCTTTCAAATCACCCTTTACCCCTTTCAATCATAAAATATAGCTCAAAATCGCCATAAGAGCAAGGTAAACGCCTGGCGAACTCTCCCCGATGGTGTCTGGATTCCTTCGTGAAATCTGGTTAAGTACTCTTGCGAAAGGGCTGATGAATGAAAATCGTGATCGCCGGAGCTACGGGTCTGATCGGGAAGATCTTAACGAAGAACCTCCTCGATTCTGGACACTCCGTCGTCGTTTTGACGAGAAATCTTCAGAGGGCGACGACGTCATCGCATCCCCAACTCCAGATTGTTCACTGGGATGGTAAAGGCGCGGGAAGTTGGCATCTGCAGATCGTTGATGCTGACGCTGTCGTCAATCTCGCCGGGGAGTCACTAGGAACCGGACGCTGGACAAAGAGCCGAAAACAGGTCCTAATCTCCAGTCGCCTCGATCCAACGAAGGCAATTGTCCATGCGATGAAGATTGCACCTCCCAAACCAAGAGTCCTTGTGAATGCATCGGCCGTGGGCTACTACGGTCCAGTCGAAGATGGCGATGTTGCCGAGAACTATCCGGCGGGCGATGATTTTACGAGCAGGCTTTGCATTGAATGGGAACAGGCGGCTCTTGCGGCAAAGGATTTCGGAGTTCGCGTCGTCTTGCTGCGCTCGGGAATTGTGCTCGACCCGCGTGCAGGAGCCCTTAAAAAGATGATTCTACCATTCAGGTTGTTTGCGGGCGGGCCGCTCGGCTCCGGCAATCAATGGCTCCCCTGGATCCACAGGGAGGATGAGGTGCGGGCGATCTGCTTCTTGCTAGAACACGAACGCGTTTCCGGACCTGTCAACCTCGCAGCCCCGGAAAGCGCAACGATGCGGGACTTCAGTGCTGCTCTTGGCAAAGCGCTGAGTCGGCCGTCCGCCATGCGCGTGCCGGCGTTCGTTCTGAGGGCATTGTTGGGAGAGATGGCCGATATTGTCCTGACGGGGCAACGTGTCGTACCGCAGAAGTTGCTTCAGGAAGGATTTGAGTTCCGATTCCCAAAACTGAAGGACGCGCTTGAGGACCTGTTGGGGAACAACATCTCCCTTAGGCCTTAGCGGGGTGCTGAAAAAGGCTGACAAATAGGGAACCACGTCAGCGTGAGCGAAGCCTGCACTGAGCGGAGCGAAGTGTCGAACCCCGTCATTTTCATCAGTTCAGACGTTTCGACTACGCTCAACGTGACGAGTCTTTATTTTTCAGCAACCTGCTAGTGAATCGGTACGCGAATCTCCACTCGTCGTCCGATTGCCGGTCTCGAGTGCAAGTTCCAATCACTTGAGAGGACGAATATCTTCATTTGATCAGAAGTAGCTTGCGTGTCTCGGAATACTCTCCAGCGTGCAGTCGGTAGAAGTAGATTCCGCTGGGAACATTCAATGCGTTCCATTGGACCTGATAGAAACCAGCAGCTTTGTGCTCATCAACCAATGTCGCGACAAGTTCGCCGAGCGCGTTGAAAATCTTAAGAGAAACAGTTACCGCCTGAGGCAGCTCGTAGCGAATGGTCGTGCTAGGGTTGAATGGGTTTGGATAATTTTGCTCGAGAGCACATCTTACTGCAATAGAGCCGGGATCGCCTGGGACAGCGAGATAATCGAAACTCCACGTGATTGAGTCCTTCAAGCCTCCAGGCTCGGAGAAGACGCATGCAAGACCATGAGGAGGCTTGAGCGGATCGGTATACATCATCGTATAAGTGCTATCACGGCTACTCTGGACAAGGACACGATCTACCTTCCACGAGTAGATAAGTGTGTCTCCATCAGGATCATGAGCGACGACGAGGAACTTGTAGGTAACATTTGGAAGGTGAGTTTCGATAGTTCTTGGACTGTAAGAAACAAGCACAGGCTTGTGATTGGCCGGAGGGGTCTGAGCGCTAAGAACAAATGGAAAGAACGCACTCAACACTGCAACATAGAACACAAGGGTCGATCGTTTCATTGATAGAACTGCTCTCTCGAAAGTGCTCACAAACGTTACTTGGACAAACCTCTGTCCGCCATCGAGGCACCGTTGGTGCAGACCTAAGCAAACAACTAGTACCGGACACATCGAAAACCCTCGGTGAAGTCGCCTACGTACGGGTCGATGCTTATACGCCGACGTACCTCACAAGTGCCCACCGTCTCGTGGAAAGAACCATTCCGAGACATACGTTGAACTTGCGTCGTTGCTGGCCCTCTCGGATCAATCGTTCCACCAATGGGAAACATAAAACCTGACCAGTCCCAGCACATCTCCCCCACGTTGCCGCTCATATCATAGATGCCAAGCTCGTTCGCTCCTTTGGTTGCAACAGAATGAGTGTAAAGACCCGAGTTCCATTCGAACCAACCCACATCATTGATGCTGTCGCTGCCGCTATATCTGTAGTTGTGGTTTTGGGTTCCTCCCCGGGCCGCGAATTCCCATTCTGCATCGGTGGGCAGACGATACCCGTTGGCGATCCATTTTACTGCATCGTTGTTGATGATGGTCTGTCCGGTTCTAAATACGGTGCTTTGCGTGCTGTCTGTACAGTAGACCGGTGTCAAGTTTTCTTTTTCTGAGCGCGCATTGCACCATTTCACCGCATCGAACCAGGTTACCTCTGTAACCGGGTTGTTCGTCTCAACGGGATTGTAGCCATTTCGTCCCAGTGCGAGATCCGTGTAGCCATGTACCAAGCCCCAGTTTCTAATGTCACTCCAAAGCTCATACGTGACTTCATACTTGTCCATATTGAAACTGCTGATTGATACAAGGGTATGTTGACCTTGATATGCAGCTGTAAATGTACCTGCACCAACGGCAACCATACTCGGGGCAATCACCGGAGCGCCGGTTGTGAAGCTCCATACTGTACCTATTGTTGTTGCACCTTTGCTGTCTTTGGCATTCACTCTCCAGTAGTACTTTGTGTTGCCGGCAAGTCCGGTGCGCGAAAGCGTCGCGACGCTTTGTCCTGTCGCTACTTGGGTCGTTGGTGGATCACTTGGTCCAAAGTACACGTCGTAAGTAATGGCATCAGCTTCAGGATCAGAACAAGTCCAACTCAATATCGGGTATGTCGTAACACCGGGTGCATTATTCGCGGGGGAGGGATTCGTTGGTAAGGCTGGCGGGTTGTTGATTTTCACCCTGACGGTAACAACCTGAGACTGTCCAATATTGCCGGCATCATCTGACGCCTTGGCCATGATCGTATGATCACCCGCTTGTCCCTGAGTATTCCACCGGTACTCATAGGGCTGCGCGTTGTCGGTGCCGACGGATTTTCCATCGATTAGAAATTCCACGCTGGCTACTTTGGTGTTGTCCGCAGCATCAGCAATGATCGTATAAATTGTGTCTGGTTTCAACTCAGAATTCGCTGGCGGATACAGGATGGCTACTGTTGGTTTCTCTGTATCCTTGGCCGGCTCTGTTGAAGAATCTTTCTGGCAGGATACGAACGTTAGGAGTGAAACAATGAGAACAGCTGAAGAGATGTAGAAGCATAGTCTAGATTTCATCGGATCACCAATGAATTGCCTTACTTGACAAGAATAGTCAACGATTAACCACACGGTGCCTCCATTGGAACGATGTGGCCACTGGACGCTTGAATAGGATCCAAAAAAGGATCCGTAGTTTTGGCCGATATTGTTGTGTCTTGTTCACTCTCCTGCTGACGTTTTCATACTTCCTCCCCATGAGAAAACGAGACGTCAATAATGCGGATCAGCGAAGTGGAACGCGAATCTTGACCGTTGCTCCTCCCGTCAGGTTGTCACCAACGTCAAATCCAAAGAGGCTCGCATCTACGTAGGCGTCGACGATATTCAGAAGGTATGTCAGAAGTAGGTAGAAGCCAAATCTGTCCCTCTCGTCCCGATAGAAATCCCTTTCGTATTGGAACTGGGCATTTCCCTGTCCGTTGTTCTCCCCCTTGCTGACCGATTCAGCGTAGTTTCCCTGCGCAGACTTGTAGCTGTTGTTCAACTTGAGCACCTCGTATACAAAATAGCCGGTGAATCCAAGAACAATTGGGACTTTCCAGTATCGACCAGTGTACACCTGGCCCGCCCCAGGAAGTATTGCTGACAACAGGATTGCAGTGCCGGGAGATTTGAGTTCGCTCGGAGAGCGAAGGACCTTCGTAGAGTCTGTCTGCAACGTGTCTTGGCTAGACAAAACGACAGGGGACGTGCGAGGAGAACCTGCCTTGAAGAGTGCGGATGAGACTTTGTACTGTGCGTTCACAAACACAGAGAGCATGACAACCAGGCTGCAGGCCATCATGCTCCGCATAGCGATCCGATACATTGACCGATTGTTCATCGTACTCCGCGTCGCGCGTTACTTCTCGATGATCGCAACGGCTTCAATTTCAACTTTCATGTCACGCGGCAACCGGGCAACTTCGACCGTACTGCGTGCAGGAGCGGATCCTGAGAAGAACTCTGCGTATACTTCGTTCATCGCAGCAAAGTCGTTGAAGTCCTTGAGAAACACCGTTGTCTTGACCACCGAGTTCATCGACGCTCCCGCAGCCTTGAGAATCGCCTCGACATTCTTCAGTACCTGCCGCGTTTGAACTTTGATGTCTCCTTCGATCAACTTGTTTGTCTCCGGATCGATGGCAACCTGCCCTGCGGTATAGACGAATCGCCCATCCACAATGATCCCCTGACTGTATGGGCCGATGGGCTTTGGTGCGTCAGCGGTAAGAACTTTTTGGAGACTCATGTCATATTCCTGTCTGGAGAGTGTTGATTCAGCTGAGAGACTAGAGACATAGTCGAAAAGACGTGCCACGAAGACACGAGGACACAAACCATCAAGAAAAGTAGAAGAATTGAATTCTTTTCCTCAGTGCCTTCGTGCCTTGGTGGCAAAAGCTGGGTTTTCAACCGCATTTCTAGTTGTACTTTTCCAGTGATGCGAAGAGATCGAGGAGCCTGTCGAGATCATCAAGGGAATAGAACTCAATCACGATTTCCCCCCGGCCTCCCTCCTTCTCCCGAACGTTGACCTTCGTGCCAAGGGTCTGACGCAGTTTCTCCTCGACACTTTGAACGCTTGTCGAAACTTCCCGTCCCCCGGTTTTCCGGGTGTGAATCTCAGAAGGCTTGCCACTCGCCTTTGCCAGCTGCTCGATCTTGCGAACGGAGAGCCCGGAGTCCACAATCTTGTGATACAAGCGAAGCTGCATCGATTCCAAGGGCACGTTGATAAGAGCTCGTGCATGCCCCATGCTAATCTGATTCTTGCGAAGTCCCACCTGAATCTCTACGGGCAGCTTGAGCAGGCGTATGAAGTTCGCGACCGTTGTGCGATCCTTCCCCACTTTGTCGGCAACTTCTTCCTGCGTCAAATGACATTCATCAACAAGGCGCTTGTAGGCATGAGCAATTTCAATCGGATTGAGTGTATCGCGTTGGATGTTTTCGATGAGGGCGAGCTCGAGCATCTCCTCATCTGAATCCACGGCAATGATGTACGTCGGAATCTGAGACAGTCCGGCGTTTTGAGCCGCCCGAAGGCGCCGCTCGCCCGTCACAAGCTGATAACCACCCTCAGCGCGCCTGACGGTAATTGGCTGAATCACACCTTTTTCAATGATCGATCTCGTCAGTTCAGCGAGGGTCTCAGGATCGAATTCCGTCCGCGGCTGAAACGGATTCGAACGAATCTGATCGATGTTCACGCGGGCCATGATGCCGACCTCCCCCGTATCCGTTCCGATTTCGTCGTGACGGATGCTCACCTCCTTCGCAGGCGCCTTTGGAATCAGCGCGCTCAATCCACGTCCAAGAACCGATTTCTTTTGAGTAGACATGTCAGGAGCCTGTCAATGAGTGAGGGTGAGGCATCGATTCAGGCGTCAAGGCATCGCTGTTCGCCAAAACCTCCTTGGCCAGATCCATATGGTGCCGGGTACCTGAACAAATGGCGTCGTAGAGTATGATGGGTTTTCCGAAGCTGGGAGCCTCGCTCAAACGGATATTACGCGAGACAATCGTCTTAAAGACCTTGTTTCCGAAGTAGCGCTTTACCTCATCCACAATCTGATTCGACAATCGAAGCCGCGAATCGAACATCGTCAGAAGAACGCCTTCAATGTCCAGGTTCGGGTTGAGGGTTTTCTTTACCAGGTTGATGGTGCTGAAGAGTTGTCCCAGTCCTTCGAGAGCGAAATATTCGCACTGAACAGGGATCAAAACCGAATCGGCTGCTGTCAGCGCATTCAAGGTAAGCAGACCCAGAGAGGGAGGGCAATCGATCACGACAAAATCATACTGATCTCTGATCGTCTGGATGGCCTGAGAGAGTCGGCGCTCGCGGTTCTCGAGGTCCACCATTTCGATTTCGGCACCGACGAGATTGATATGGGAGGGAACGCAGGAAAGGTACGGCATCTGCGTTTCGACGATTGTCGAACCCATGTTCAACCCATCAACGATGACCTCATAGATGGTGCGACCTTCGAGGGGAGAAATTCCAATGCCGCTCGTCGCATTTGCCTGAGGATCGACGTCGACAAGCAACGTTCGCTTTTCCGCGACGGCGAGGGAGGCAGCCAGGTTTATCGCTGTTGTGGTTTTTCCGACACCACCCTTCTGATTCGCTATGACAATTACTTTGGACATCGGCCGATGTTCACCTGATCTCTTGAGAGTGAAAATTGTCGACGGAATGTACGCCTTTTTCGTCCGGTTTGCAAACCATGCCGCGAGGGACCGAGACGCTCGACTGCTTAAACATTGCCAAGTCGGTCACCGACGTTGAGGGGGGTGCCACGGAGGAACTCTGAGATTCTCATTCGCTTCTTCCCTTCCTGCTGAACTTCCTCGAGAGCGAGAGCGCCTGTCTGCGTTCTTACGAGAGCACGGTCCGGGCGAACATCGATGATTTCGCCAGCTCTTCTTCCGGGGAGCAATTCTGCACTTTCAGCAATTGTCGTCCGATAGATGCGCAAGATCTTCCGATTCAACTTCGTCCAGGCACACGGACTGGGCGAGAGGCCGCGAACGAAATCGTGGAGTTGTTGCGAGGGTTTGTTCCAGTCAATGGAACAATCTTCTCTGAAAATCTTCGGCGCTTGCGAGGCGAGTGACTCATCCTGAGGCTGTACTGCGGCGTTGCCGACCTCGATTGCGCGAACTGTCTGGAGCACAACCTGAGATCCAAGTTCCGCCAAACGATCGTGCAGTTCCCCCGCGGTCTCATTCGGACCGATCCGCAAGCGAGCCTGAAGAAGCACGGAGCCAGTATCAACTTTCTCCTGGAGGAAAAACGTCGTCACGCCGGTTTCTTCTTCCCCCTGGATGAGTGCCCAATTGATCGGCGCGGCACCGCGATATTTCGGCAAGAGCGAGGCGTGAAGGTTGAACGATCCCAACCGGGGAATCGTGAACACTTCCGGCGGGAGAATCCGGAATGCTACAACAACGATGAGATCCGGTTGAAGATGTGCCACATCCGACGCAAAATCAGATGCCTTCAAGCGCTCAGGTTGCAGAAATGGCAGGTTGTTCTGGAGGGCAAATTCCTTGACAGGGCTCGGCGCAATCTTCTGGCCACGACCCTGCGGCTTGTCAGGTGCCGTGACAACGGAGACGACATTGTAGCCATGCTCCAACAGGATCTTGAGGCTGGGAATGGCAAACTCTGGCGTGCCCATAAAAATGATTCGCATAGAAGCTCACATTTCGAGAGCAGTAACAACGGGATACGACGTGTCCACCTCACCCTTCTTGATCCTCTTCAAGTCGCTGTTAAGAAACGTCTTACGTGTTCTTCCGATGCGATCGACAAAGAGTATTCCATTGAGGTGGTCGATCTCGTGAAGAATGACCCGTCCCAAGAATCCTTCAGTGGTGAGTTCCACTTCGTCGAAGTTGTGATCGCGGAATCTCACCCGAATCCTCTCGGCGCGATCAACTTCCGCACGCAATTCGGGGATGCTCAGACAGCCTTCCTCCAACGACACAGTACCTTCTTCCTCCACGACAACAGGATTGATCATCACCAGTGTTTTCACTTCTGAAGGCGGAGGAGCATCTTCTTCCTCTTCGTCGTCGCGGCCAGCGCGTTCAATGGCAGTCTGATCCACAACCAGCATCTGGCGCATGTCACCCACCTGCGTGGCAGCGAGACCTATGCCGTTTGCCTTCCGCATCGTTTGGGCCAGGTCGACCATCAATTTTAAGACAGAATGTTCAATTCCGTCGATGGGCTTTGCCTTCTTCTTCAAAGTCTCGGTACCGTACAAATAGATGGGAAGTATCGCCATGCGTCCGTTCCTGCAACCTCTTGCTCAGATGGTTCTATGACAAAGTCAGAAAAATGTACTCAGGGCAAATGTCGAAAGCAACTCATTGCACAATGCGCCTGGCGCCTTCATACCGCTGTTTGTAGTAAAAACTCTCCAGCGAGGAGATGGTCACGCCGAGCGAAACGCTTGCGTGCGCAAAAAGGTCGTCGCCAAGATAGATTCCCACGTGGGAGGCTACCTCGCCCGTGGTATTGAAAAAGACAAGATCCCCAAACTTCAGGTCTTCGTAGGTGACAGGGATACCCATCGTAAACTGCTCTCCACTACTGCGCGGCAAGAGCTTTCCTATGGAGTTCTTGTAGACATTCATCGTATACGCGGAACAATCGATCCCATGCTCATCCTGACCGCCGAGCTTGTAGGAGACTCCCATCATTTTGGAAATCTCGCGCATCATTTTCGCCTGGTCGAGATTGGAAATTGCAGTGTTCTTTTCAGTTTTGAAACTTCGCGCACCCGAAGCGATCTTCTCCGCTCCCTCGACACTCACTTCTTCATCCTTCTCCTGCACGTTCAAAGTATCTTTTTGGGCCGTCATCGGCTTCGTGCCGGAGGATGAAGGCGCAGACCGCGAGCCTCCACTCCTGAAACGTGGAGCAATCGGTGCGCAGCTGCTCAAAAGGATCAGCATCAAGAGCGTAGTAACTGCAAACGTACCATGCTGCTGAACCGTGTTGACCCTTTGAGACCACAAAAGCCCCGACTTTCGCCGAGGCTTTCCAGTGTTTGGCGATTTCCTATTCTTCATTACCCTAGGTAAGCCCGTAAAGCTTTGCTTCGGGAAGCATGCCGCAGACGGCGAATTGCTTTTTCTTTTATTTGCCTCACCCTCTCACGCGTGAGGTTGAACTTCTCACCGATTTCCTCAAGCGTCAGAGAGTGTTCCTGATCAAGTCCGAAGTAGAGCCTGATCACTTGAGCTTCGCGCTCGCTCAGGGTGTTCAAGGCACGTCGCACTTCCACTTTCAGCGACTCTTCCATGAGTTGACTATCCGGCGACGGCTGACGCTGATCTTGAATCACGTCGAGCAACCGGTTGTCTTCCCCCTGGGCGAATGGAGCGTCCATTGACAAATGACGGCCCGAAATCTTGAGCGTGTCCGAAACTTCGAAGAGAGACATATCCAGCTCTTCAGCCAGCTCGCTGGCGCTCGGTTCGCGCTCGAACTCCTGCTCAAGCGTGCTGAAAGCCTTGCCAATCTTGTTCAGTGCACCGACGCGGTTCAGAGGTAGACGGACGATGCGCGACTGCTCTGCAAGAGCTTGAAGAATCGATTGCCGAATCCACCACACGGCATATGAAATGAACTTGAACCCACGGGTTTCATCGAACCTTTTCGCAGCCTTGATGAGCCCGAGATTGCCTTCGTTGATCAGATCTCCGAGCGAAAGCCCCTGGTTCTGGTATTGTTTCGCAACACTCACGACAAATCGGAGGTTCGCCTTTGTGAGCTTTTCGAGCGCTTTCTGGTCGCCTTTCTTGATCCGGCGGGCAAGATCGATTTCCTCCTGCGGAGTCAACAAATCGACCTTGCCAATCTCCTGGAGATACTTGTCCAGAGACTGGCTTTCGCGGTTTGTATATTGCTTGCTAATCTTTACCATGAAAATCGTACCTCGTTACGATAGGAGCCTTACAAAGGCTCGTTCCCCAATAGCACGTCCACAGTTATAACAACGCTCAGGCACCAAAAAGTTCTGTCTTTTCGCGTCCAAACCGTGCAAAGTGCTTCAGAATGTCTCTTTTTTGATCTTCGACCGCCCCAAACACCCTTGAATGGCAAAAAGGAGGATTCCAACCCTGATCCACTTACCCCTTTTTTGGCATTTCCACTCTTCTTTACTTAGACCACCGAGGAGAGGAAACTGTTCCCGGCCAGACTCTCACTTCTGTCCGGAGAGAAGTACTCTGAGATCGTTTTCGCAATATCCGCGAACGTCGAGCGGGTCCCCAGATTCACGTTCTTCTTTCCCGCTTTCACATAGCAGAGAAGTGGAACATATTCTCTCGAATGGTCGGTGCTTTTGTCTGCCGGGTCGTTGCCATGATCAGCGGTTAGAATCAGGATGTCTCCATCGTGCAGCACATCCAGTATTGACGGAAGTTCCTTGTCAAAGTCTTCAAGTGCAGCCGCCATTCCCTTGGCATCCTGGCGATGACCGTAAAGCATATCGAAATCCACGAGATTCGTCATCACGAATCCCGTATGCAACCGCGCAGCAGCATCACGTGTGACTCGAATGCCCTCAGCGTTCGACGTGGTGTGCAATTTCTCTTTCAAGCCCTGGCCACAAAACAGATCGTCGATCTTGCCGACGCCGATCGTCTCAATGCCTTCGTCACTCAGCAAGTCGAGTATCGTCTTGCCCGGCGGCAAGAGCGCGAAGTCTCTTCTATTCGTCGTTCTCGTGTACAAACCGCTTTGGCCAACAAATGGCCGGGCGATTACTCTGCCTACGGAGTGTTCTCCCACGACCACACGAGTGCGCGTCGCTTGACAAATCTCATACAGCTTTGAGAGCGGGATGACTCCCTCATGAGCCGCAATCTGAAATACCGAATCGCCAGAGGTGTAGACGATTGGATAACCCGTGCTGACGTGCTCGTCCCCCAGTTCCTGAATAATCTCGGTACCGGACGCCGGTTTGTTCCCAAGGAATCCCTTGCATCCCGTCACCAAAAGAAAACTGTCCAGCAATCCCTTCGGAAAGCCATTCGGATACACGGGGAATGCTTTGTCCGTAATCAGACCGCCGAGTTCCCAATGTCCGGTAGTACTGTCTTTCCCGGCAGATCGCTCCGCCATTTTCCCGAAACAACCTTCAGCGATCTCCACCGGCTGCACACCGGGAGCGTCCACGATATTCCCGAGGCCAAGCTTCTGCAAATGAGGCAGATGGAGAACACCCACCGCTTCCGCGGTGTGACGAAGGGTATTCGCACCCTCGTCGCCGTACATCCGGGCATCAGGCAAAGCCCCGATGCCGATGCCATCAAGTACGATAAGAACAACCTTCCCTGGTTTCAAGGTAGCTGTTCCCCTTGGACTACTCGACCCATCGGATCGTGCACGACTCGTGATGGAACGGCGTATTGAGGATTACGAGGAATGAACGCAAATGTTAGGCGTATAACTGTTTTTCGTTACACTTGCAAATCTGAACACGCGAACGGTTGAAGCGATACGACCCGTGTGCCGATCGAACCGACTGGACAAACATCGTTGGAACTTTCACAGTCCCACACTTTGGACACTTGACACCTTTTTCCTGCGATGCCTTCCTAGCTTTCTCTGCAAAATCCTGTTGCTTTGCCATTATGATCTCCTCATCTGATTCTTTTTTCCCAAATATTAGAAAACCCGAACAACGTTTCCGCCTGCTTCGACGGCCTTTTTCAAGGTCTGGCTGGCGTTCTCCAAGAGCTCGATGTCACTCGTCTCGCTGACAGCACCGCATACTCCAATGCTGACGGTGACGGAAAAGCTTTTTTGATCGACATTGATAATGTTGCTTGCGATGTTCTTGCGCAGCTTTTCCGACCATATATGCGCGTCCTTCGCAGACGTGCTCACCAACAAGACTGCAAACCGATTGTAGTCATACCGTCCTACCAGGTCGTACGGACGGACCGAGGATTTGCTCATTCTACCGATGTTTTGTAGCACGAAATCAAATCCTTCTTTTCCGTACCGGTGGAGATGTTCATTCATCGAGTCAATGGATAACATCACCAGTGTAAGGTCGCTTCCGAAATCGTTCGCCCGATGCACTTCCTCCTGCACACGACTGACAAAGTAACTTCTGGTTGCCACGCCGGTTGTCTCATCCATCAGGACATAGTTGTTGACGACGTCCGTCAAGTTTAGGATCTCAAGCCCACTGGCCGTAGTTTCGACGAGCTTTTCAAGCAATTTCACATCCGGCTCGGAATAGGCTTTCGAGTCCTTGCTCTCAACCGTAAGCACACCATAGCAGCGGCTTGAGGACACGATGGGGAGGATCATCATTGCGCCCTTCGAATCGACACGTTCAGCCTTGTAGAACCGCGGCAGATCAACTCCCTCTATTGAATCAATGATCCTGGGAATCCCGGCTTGAATGACACTTCCAACAAGACTCTGATGTGGATCAATTTCCTGTGTTGGACCGACGTACGCATCGTTCATTCGATTCATCACAAACTGAACGACCCAGGATTTTCGGCTGTCGTCAAAAAGAACAACCGTTGCATAATCCCATGTGACGAG
>JBGPAN010000053.1:0-12588 GCA_041480785.1 Bacteroidota bacterium
CGTGGTTGCCCTGTCGAAATTCTCGTTCCTTCATTTTCGATCGCAAAGGGCAAGAATCGGACTGGGTGTAGCGGTGTAGCCCTAACGGGATCCTCGAGCACCCTGAAAATGCCTGCATCATGGTCGTTCCAGAGCTACACTGAACAAAGATCATAGGTATTCTCTTCATTGTCAAAAGAGAAGCTTCCTAGTTCGGATGAGAGATAATATCAAGGAGGCAGTAGCTATCACCCTCAATCGTGAAGTAGAATCGCCACTCGCGGGTGACCCGGGCCTGCCAAATTCCTCGTGTCTCGTCGTACTTCTTTGCTCTCAAGGAAGGGCGACGAAGATTCGCCAGTAGAAGAGCAACTCGACGGTCGAACGCTCCTTGAATTGCAGCCGGGGCTTGCTCATAGCTCTTGAGAAAACGGTCGGTGTAGAAAAGCCGCATCAGCTCTTTCCCGGTTTTTTGGAAGATCGGCGGAGGGACTGCACAACCTCCTTCGCAGACTTGAACGGTCCTCGAACGCGGCCCTTCTTGATGTCTTGGAAACCCTCGGATAGTCGTTCCTCAAAGTGTTTGTCGACAAGAGCTTTTGGTGTCAGCACCAGCGTCCCGTTGCGGAGCTCTATCTCCAGGTAGTCACCGGCACGGAGGTGAAGTTCCTCGTGAATCTTCTTTGGAATGGCTACCTGACGGCTGGCGCCGATTTTGACAGCGGCCATAGCGTATTCTCCTTATGTTTGTATTATCATACAATTGTATTATACAAACATAGCCAAAGGAAAGAGGATTGTCAAGCTAAGAGAAAAAGCTAAGAGAAAAAGCTTCAGACCCTGATTTGCCTTTCAGACCGCACAGCATTACCTTTGGTGTGTCGTTTTTCCTGCCGTTGCACTGTTAGCACTTTCTTATTCACCCACTCAGTCTCCTGACAGGAGAGTCGTCTTGGTAGGGACGACAATCCAATACCAAAGAATTCTCAGGCCAGTCATGAACAAAGCCCAAGCGCACAGGGGCGTCTTGATCCTGTTCATTTTCCTTCTTACCCTCTCTCTCACATTCCAGCCGCAAGTCTCTGCTCAACTCCCTAAGCTCCAATTCCAACACGTGACAGTCGAACAAGGCCTTTCTCATCCCGCCGTTTTCGAAATCTGTGAAGATAGCAGCGGGTTCATGTGGTTTGGGTCTTTCTCAGGACTCAACAGATATGATGGGAATGAAATCAAATCAGTGAAATCGCCTAGTATTCATGCTCTCTGCACGGGTACGAATGGTGATGTGTGGATCGGATCTGCCGCCGGCGCGCAGTGGCTGAGTTGCCTCAGTGCCGCGCGCGACACAATGATCGACTACCAGCTTCCTGCATTCGGAGCAGGTGTGCGCGCTCTTGTCAATGACTCAGACGGCTCCCTGTGGGTCGGAACGGATGCCGGGTTGTTTCACAAAGACGTCAGAAGCGAGAAATTTATTCTTATGGGAACTCAGGCGCTTGCCGATTCAGGCGTCAACTCCATGGCCGATGACAAACACGGCAATCTCTGGCTTGTCACACGGGGGAAGATTGTCCGATTCGACAAGGTGACAGGGCGAGGGTATGCTGTATGCCAGAGGCAATACGGCGGGCATTCCGCCACGAGCGTAGGACCAGATGGATCATTGTGGGTTGCTGGTGGGATCAATGGGCTTCTCTGCAGAATCGATCCGAAATCGATGCGCGTTGATTCGATCTTCGAGAAGGGTCCTCGTGTTCCTACAAGTTCAGTAGCAGTGGACGGATCAGGAATCGTCTATATCGGAACCTCAGGAATGGGACTAAAAATCTACGATCCCGCGGCAAGATCGTGGGTGACATACAGGCATCGAGCCAGGGATCCCTGCAGCATTTGCGATGACGACATCAATACTGTCGTCTTGGACAGAACTGGGAACATCTGGATTGGCACATCGAGTGGAGTCAGTTGGGCGCCTCGTTGGGGAAGACGATTCTCTTTCGTATCGATTGACACCGATGACAAAGATCTGCTTCGTCCACAAGAGGTTCGGGATATCGTTGAAGATAGTGATGGGAATCTCTGGCTCGCCACGGCGAGGGGTAGTCTCCGGAAATTGGACAGACGCCACAATACTGTCACCGTCTTGAGGATCAATTCACGCGACATATATTCCCTTGGCCTTGCTTACCATACTCGTCTCTGGATCGGTATGCGTGAGGGCTTGGGTCTAAGGCAACTGGATATCGCCGATACTACAAGCACTAAGACAGAACCAGTCCCGCACCTTACGGAGATCGACGGGGTGGTCACGGCGATGCTCAAAGAGGGAGAAAGGACGATGTGGCTTGGTTGCACGAGCAGCAGGGTTTATCGGTACAATCTTCGCACCGGCGAGACCGTGCTGTATCGTTATGAAACTCCTGAAGAATTATTTCCTGGCCGAGTGGCATTCTTTGGTGAGGATTGTCCCCGGATGATCTACCGTGACAGGAAGGGAACACTCTGGATCGCTACCGCTTATGGAATCTTGAATCTTGATGAGCGGTCGGGCTCCTTTCGAAGACACTTGCACACTGCCACAGAGGAAATGAACTTCCAGCAAATCACATGGTTCCAGGAAAACACCTGGTGTGTCTATGAGGACACGAGAGGAAATTTCTGGGTTGGAACTGACGTGGGATTTGATTTATTTGACCGAGAGCAGCAATCGTTTCATCCGGTGATTCACACATCGCGGCGATTTCAAGGCCGAACTGTTCTCGGGATCCTGGAGGACAAAGCAGGGATGCTGTGGCTGCAGACGGATGGCGAACTCCTTCGGTATAATCACACAACTGGCGAGACGAAGCACTTCGGAGCAAAGGATGGATACCCCGTCACGATGCTCAACTCGTTCTTCACACTGGGTAATCGAGCCAGATGTATCACACACGCTGGGGAGCTCGTTTTCGGTGTAAGAGATGGAATCGTCATTTTCCGTCCGGAGGAAATCGTTGACAATCCAAACAAGCCTCCCGTCGTAATCACTGAGGCGAAGATTTTGGGCCAGGTTCTTGCTCGCAATCGGTCGCGTATGAGCGATTTCTTTCTTCCGCATCAGCCGCTTCGTCTCTCGGCTGATGAAAACTCGCTCGAATTCAAATTCGCGGCATTTGATTACACAATGCCGAGTCAAAACAAATATGCGATGAGGCTCGAACCTTCCGACAAGGATTGGATCAGCCTGGGGACTGAGAACTCAACCCGATTTGTCAACCTTCCTTCCGGTTCGTATCTGCTTCGTGTAAAGGCGGCGAACAACGATAGCGTGTGGTCTGCAACGGAGGCGACATTTGACTTCAGAATCTATCCACCGTGGTACAAGACCCTCTGGGCGTACATCGGGTATGTTTTCGCGATCGGGCTGGCAATATACCTGATCTTTCGGGCACGCATAGCTCGATTGAAGGCGCTCGAGCGGCTGCGGATGAACATTGCAGGCGACCTTCATGACGAGCTAGGCACCGGGCTCAGCAGTATCGCGCTTCAAACGGAGCTCTTCTCACGGACAGAGCGATCTGCAACTGAACAGAAAGATGCCCTTGCGGAAATCGTCAAGACCGCACGAACTCTGGCAGACAGTACCCGTGATGTTGTTTGGGTCCTCGCTCCTCAGCACGAACGTCTGAGCGATCTCGTGCTCAAGATGCGGACCGAAGCGCCGCGTATCTTGGCGGTGGAGGATCCTGCGTTTGCAGAGCATCTTGAGCACCCCGAGGTGACCTTATCGACTCAGGCACGCAAACATGTTCTGCTGATGTGCAAAGAAATCCTCCACAACGTTCAGCGCCATGCGCACGCCGAGCGTGTCAGTATTGAAATCAACGAAATGCAGGGGGTATTTCAGTTGTCCGTAAGAGACTCCGGCATTGGATTTGTACCCGACAACGCGAATTGTGTGTACGGACTCAGGAACCTTCACTTCAGGGCGAAAGAACTCGGCGGTACCCTCACAATCACCAGCGTTCCGGGAAAAGGAACAACGGTGCAATTCTCTGTCGAACTCACGCGTTTGCGTGATTGACATTCGATGCGCAATCGTGTAGGTTTGCAGTGACCCTCCCTATGCAGTCAAAGCGAAAAGAAGATATCGACATTTCCTCCATCTGGATCATCGAAGACGATGCGATGTTCCGGAACTCTCTGAAAGACCTCCTGCATCAGCACGCCGAACTTCAGTGTGAGCACGCCTTTGGTCGCTGTGAAGATGCGCTCGCGGCGATGAAGAAAAGCGATCCTCCCGATATCATGCTCGTCGACATCGGTCTCCCCGGAATGAGCGGAATCGAAGGCATCAAGAAGATGAAGGAAATTTCGCCTGGCACGGAGTATATCGTGCTGACGATCCATGAGGAGGACGACAAAGTGTTTGAAGCGGTCCGCGCTGGAGCGGGCGGATATCTGCTGAAGACTTCTTCTGCGGACGAGATCCTGAGAGCCGTTCACGAAGTCGGCAGGGGAGGATCGGCACTGAGCGCAGGTATCGCGCGAAAGATCCTTGGCGTGTTTTCGATGCTGAAGACATCACAGGTTGAATATAAGCTCACCGACCGCGAGAACCAAATCCTTGGCCTTCTCGCTGAAGGACTGACAAAGAAGATGCTCGCAGACAAGCTCTTTTTGAGCAAACACACAATTGATACCCATATCCGAAACATCTACTTGAAGCTTCACGTCCACACCCGCGGCAAAGCTGTCGCCAAGGCTGTGCGGGAGAATCTGATCTAGCTCTTGATGCACGTGAGCCATCGACTAAAGTCGATGGCTGTCGAACGCGAAACCCTTCGGGTTTTGTTGCTCTTGAGCCGTCCCCGCCAGCCCTCATGGATTTCGTGGAGGCGGGCTGGTGATTTATCAGATGGATTAGCAGAGCGCGTCGCTCCCGGCGCCGCTCACGTACAACTCCCTCCTTCAACACCACTCCCTGACATTCATTTCAGTCGCGTCCAGCAGCGCGATGGGCAATTGTTTGCCGCTATTACAAAACCACGCGTACGCGTTATTGCGGCGGACTAGCGGGTTCTGCAATTTTCGGTTGCATCGTTTTAAGATCATCTGAAGAATCGATCCCTTTGGACACGCACACAATCCCGGGGCGACCATTACGCGCAGGGTGTTGCGACTTCGCACTTGAGTTTTTCCGGCTACGGACCCTGAGGCCGTCCGAAAAGTCATTCTGAGTCCCGCCGCTTCTCAGGAGGGGCGAAGAATCTGATCAAGAAAGCAGATTCTTTAGTCGCTTCGCTCCTTACAGAATGACATTCTAATCCTTTTTGGACAAGCACAAGGCAGTTCGCTGGGAAGGAAATCATGACTCCATACAGGCGATTTGGTTTCAGTTTATTGCTCAACCGCCCATCAAACAACTCTCAAGAAAGGACCCACAGCATGCGCATCTCACGAATACTTTTCCTCATCTGCCTACTCTCGCTTCTCATTGCAGGTATCTCTCAAGCCCAATGGATTCAAACCAATGGGCCGCTTGGAGGCAGCATAAGTCGTTTCGTTGCGAACGGCACGAATATCTTTGCCGCAGCTTCTCCGGGCGGTGTTTTTCTTTCCACAAATAATGGCACAACCTGGACCGCAGTCAATACCGGTTTGACGAACCTCAACATCATGTCTCTTGCCGTCTCCGGCACGAATCTCTTTGCCGGGAGTACTGGCGGCGTTGTCTTCCTTTCCACCAACAACGGCACAAGCTGGACAGCAGTCAATACGGTCTCGCCAAATGTCTATGCTCTTGTGGTTAGGCCCGCCAGCGGCGGGTCCGGCATGAATCTCTTTGCTGGGACTTTGGGCGGCGGTGTCTATCTTTCGACCAATAACGGTACGACCTGGACTCCAGTCAATGCCGGACTGACGAATAAGAATGTTGAGTCTCTGGTCGCGAAAGACACAAATCTTTTCGCGGCGACTTATGGCGGCGGCGTGTTTCTTTCGACCAATAACGGTACGACCTGGACACCGGTCAATTCCGGTCTACCGAACAACAACCTCTTGGTTCTGGCCATCAAGGACACGATTCTCTTTGCCGGAGTCAGTGGCGCCGGCGTCTATCGCTCCACAAACAACGGCGCAAATTGGACTGCAGTGAATACAGGCTTGACGGGCACCGATTTCGACGCATTTGCTTCTTCCGGCACGAATCTCTTTGCAGGGGGCCCGGGCGGAAGCGTTTTTCTTTCCACCAACAATGGGACAAGTTGGACCGCCGTCTCCGTTGGCCTGACGCCTACTACTGTCTGGACCTTAGCTACAATACCCGCCAGCGGGGGGTCTGGCACTAATCTATTCGCAGGGACCAATGGCGGCGGCGTTTTCATGTCCACCAACAACGGCACAAGCTGGACCGCGGCGAGTACCGGCCTGAGAATCACAAGGGCCTATTCTCTTGCGTACGGCACGGCCAGTGGGGGATCCGGCACGAATCTCTTCGCTGGTACTTTTCGCGGCGTCTTCCTATCCACTGACAACGGTGGAACCTGGGCAGTCGCCGGTGATTCGATGAAGGGACAGGCCGTTTGGGCTCTTGCGGTCACACCTGCCAGTGGCGGGTCCGGCACAAATCTCTTTGCGGGGACCTATACTGGAGTCTTTCTTTCTTCAAATAGTGGGACTAGCTGGACACAAGTGAATGCAGGGCTCACGAACACTGTTGTCAATGCCTTTGCGGTGAGTGGCGCGAATCTCTTTGCGGGGACGATTGGTGGAGTCTTTCTTTCTACCAACATCGGCGCAAGTTGGACAACCTTGCTTGGCCCCGGCGTGACAAATGTCTATGCCCTGGCGGTTTCTGGCACAAGTCTCTTCGCAGGGACGTCGAGCGCCGGAGTGTTTCTTACCACCAACAACGGAGCGACCTGGACACAAGTCAATGCCGGGTTGACGAACACAATTGTCAATGCCCTTGGGGTGAGCCCCGCCAGTGGCGGGTCCGGCACCAATGTGTTTGCCGGGACAAATGGTGGAGTGTTTCTTTCCGTCAACAACGGGACAAGCTGGACCGCGATCAATACCGGCTTAACAAATACGAGCGTCTATGCTCTTGCCGTTTACGGCACGAATGTCTTCGCGGGGACGAATGGCGGCGGAGTGTTTCTTTCCACCAACAATGGTGCGAGCTGGACGCAAATCAACACCGGCCTGACTCCTACCGGTGTCTATGCTCTTGCGGTAAGTCCTGGCGGTGGGTCGGGCACGAATCTTTTTGCGGCGACTTATGGCGGCGGCGTCTGGCGCCGTCCTCTTTCAGAGCTCGTCTCAGTCCAAAAGCTCGCAGGGAATGAATTGCCTCGCGAGTTTTCTCTCGCGCAGAACTATCCCAACCCATTCAATCCATCGACGAGCATCGATTATCAACTGCCCGTGTCGGGTTTTGTCACGCTCAGAGTATTTGACCTCCTCGGCCGCGAAGTCTCGATGTTGGTGAATGATGTCAAGAATGCGGGGAGCTACCATGTGAGTTGGGACGCAACCAACTTGCCGAGCGGGATGTATGTGTACCGCATCACGGCAGGGAATTTTGTTTCCGTGCGGAGGATGTTGTTGATGAAATAGAAGGCGCTCAAAGGTGAGGGTTGGCGTACGGCAGTTCACTCCTGTCTTGATGAAAAAGCGAAGAGGCAATCCCGGATACTTGGAATTGCCTCCTTTTTTGCTCTGCGCTGGTTCTTTTGCCGATTTTCGAAGGCAACTGACGATTGAGAAACGTGCCAAATCGGAAATCAGAAATCTCCGCCGAAGGCGGATGCGCCTCCGGCGCAGACAATCGAAAATTGTCTTTCCCGTCTCGCTCCGCTCAACCGGATGCTGAAAATGACAAAGGAGTTAGCTTCTCCGCCTTCGGCGGATCGCTAACTCCTGTCATTTTCGCAGTAGCCCTAACGGGATCCTCGATCACCCTGAAAATGCGTTTGTCCTCACCGAGCTAAAACTGACATGAGGGCGCACAAAGAACCGCCGATTCTCAATCATCTCTTGGAAAGGATCTTGGCACACAAGTCACTCCGCTAAGGGTTGCCCGTCGGATTCTTGGCACATCAGACGTATCTCTGGCCATGAATCGAGAGCCTCCGCGACTTCACAGACTGAGTGAGGGTGTTGAATCGGCGGCAGCAACCGAAGAACATGAAGGAAGTCATCTGTGATCCCAACTCCGCGATTCAGGGCTTTGGCGACTCCTTCCGGGTGGCAAAAGGGAAAAGACTCTTTGGGGAGTTGAACGGTTGGATGCCGCTGCGGTGTTTTACAGAAAAGGAAAAACTTGAAGCACCAGAACTATCACATCACCAATCATCTTCTCGCTTCACTTCGCGTGGTCCGATCTCTCTTTCGAACCTCAAGGCTGACTACTCATTCAGGGGCGACCTCTGATGCAGCACTCGGGGGTTGCTGAAAAAGTTCGTCATTGACTGTCCGAAGGACCCTCCAAAGGAGTCCTCTCCCAAAGGGACCACTTCGTGGCGGACCTTCGCGGAAGTCCCAGCCCGCCTTCAAAGATCAGAGTTGGGCTGGCGGGGACGCCTTTGAAAGCGCTGAATCCTTCGGGTTTTGAAGAAATTGAGCCGTCCCCGCCAGGCCCTGAGGCTACAAACGGTCGGTCGGGCGGGGCTGGCAATTCATCGGATGGCGCGGCAAAATCGTTTTTCACCAAGCTGCTCGACCCAAGGTCAAGGCTCGAGCAGGAATGAGCCATTGGCGCACTGTAGGGGCACACGGCTTCGAGGGCCGCACTCACGAATTCTCTCTGGTTCCTAAGGCGCTCGTCTGTACCTTTGCGATGACCATGAATCGAAAACAACGTGGACAAATTCGCTGAGGAAACTCTAGGAATGTCGTGATGTTCCGTTGCGCTATGAGCTGCTTCGTGCATTTCGCCTTTTCAGGAATGGCATACGATGCGGAACGTGCAAGATCATTCGTTGACTCGGCTTGAAAGTCTGGCAATAGCGGGTTAGATTGAGCCCAAGCCCCAGGGCACAACCACGGAGATCTATATGTTGGGCAAAAAGCGGATTGCTGTTATGACTCTTCTTCTAGTATCCATACTCATGGGCGGGGTGTGGTTATCAACAGTGATCGGGATTTTTCCGAGAGGGGAATCCTTCAAGCCGGTTCAACTGTACTTCGCCGACAACATTTCGCCGGCGCTCCAGATAGCCATCGACGAATTCAATCGACTTCATCGTGATCAAATCGAGGTGGTGCCTGTCAATCTTCCTTTCGACAAGTTCAGCACCAACGAACGCAAGGAACTGCTCGCTCGCACGCTAAGAAGCAAGAGCGAGAAACTCGATGTTTTCGCTGTGGACATCATCTGGGTTCCCCGTTTTGCCAGATGGGGTGAACCGTTGGACTCGCACATCACGACTGCGGAAAAGGAACGAATGCTCTCCTACGCTATGGAGTCATGCGTGTTTGATCAGACCTTAGTTGCCATGCCAATGTATATCGATGTGGGATTGATGTATTATCGGAAGGATCTCCTTCGCAAGCTGCCGGATGCGGATGCAATTGAACGACGACTTCAAGAATCCATTACATGGGAAGAAATGTCCATCCTCCGTAGGCGCTTGGGGTATGCACGAAATCCGTACTATATTTTCCAGGGAAAGGATTACGAGGGCCTCGTCTGCAACTTCTTGGAACTTGCTGTCAATCGCGACTCAAGTGTTTTAAAGGGCAAAGCCATCGACCTCCGGGCACCAGCCTCAGGGCACGCACTCCGCACGTTGGTCGACCTTGTTCGCACGAATGCAAGTCCGAGTGAAGTGACAGACTTTGAGGAGAACCCGAGCTACACATACATGCTTGACCATGATGCGGTTTTTGTGCGAGGATGGCCCAATTTCGTGGAGAATTTCCGTCGCTTCTATCCTGATACGGTCAAGCTGAACAACATCGGTCGCGCACCGCTTCCGCACTACGCCGGACATACGCCGACTTCGGTCGTTGGCGGCTGGAACCTCATGGTTTCAAAATCTTCAACGAAAAAGGAAGCTGCCATCGAGTTCGTGCGATTCTTGGAAAGTGATCGCATCCAGCGCCTTCTGTTCGAGAACGGCGGCTTCATCCCGGTCATCAATTCTCTTTATCATGACACCTCGTTCCTCAATGCACACAAGGAACTTGTGTTGTATAGCCAACTGCTGAAGGGCGGATTCCACAGACCAGCGCTCGAAGAGTACACGAAGATGTCCGATATCGTTTCGCACTTTGCCCATCTTGCACTCAAGCAACAACTGTCAGTGCACGAAGCGCTTCTCGGCGCTGATAAAATGATACGTTCCAACGCGGTTTTGATCAAGTGAAAAAGATCAGACTAAAGAGACCGACGCGCATCCTGGAAGGCTACCGCAAGTACCATCTCGAGATTCGCCATCTTACTGTCCTCGTCTTGGTGCTGATTGCTTTCCAATTCATTGTTCTTTATATGAATCAACGCTCGCTCGAGAAGGTCTTTGTGGGGTCTCAGCAATGGTACCAACAGGATGCAGCCGAGCGTATTGCGAATCTTACCGCAACCGCGCTCGAGATGCTTCTTGAATCAAAAAGCCCGAAGGCTAAACTGTCGGAGAGCGAAGCCCGAAAAATCATCCAGGACTTCAATATCATTTTCAGCCAACAGCTTCTTGACAAGAATGTGCAGAGCGTTTGCATCCTCATCCCAACCGGCGGATCGATCATTGCGATCGATGATGGTCAGCAGCTGTTTGACTATGTGTTTGGCGACGTGAAGCGGGCAGGCACAGAGTTTCCTGCGCATGCGGAGGCGATCAGGCTCTTCAAGCAGGTGCAGGAGACACTTCGCAAGGTAGAGCAGACATACACGTTCGTGGAGGGGCAGCAAGTGTTCCATGTCTTTGTCCCCTTTGTTCCACGTGGAGAATTTGTGGGGGCAGTATATATGAAGAACGCCCCTGATCTTTCGTTCCTCACGCGGGAGATGTCCCGCAGCTACGATCAGACGGCGCTGGTATACTCCGGCCTCATCATTATCGGATTGCTCGCTATGTTTGTTCTCTCCTCACGAACCCTCGCTGAACGCAACGAGGCGCAACAATTGCTTTTTGAGGAACAGAAACGTCACCTCGCCGAACAAATCAACCACGAGAAGGAACTACTGTTTACCAAGCGCATTTATCATACACATCACAAGGCGGAGAAAATCAGCGGATTCATCAAGGAAGATCTTCGAAAGCTGACACCGGCGAACATCGATGAGATCAAGCATCGGATAGGAAAGTATGCGAGTTTCATTGCCAGAGTCATCTACGATATGAAATGGTATGATCCGCCCATTCATACGATACGAGGGGCGATGTTCAGTACCAACATCAACGACGTCATTCGTTTTATCGTCGAGAATATATTCCAGCGCGTATCGGACAATCGCCGCTGCATTGATTTCGAATTGCAGCTCGATCCGGATTTGCCTGACGTCGCCATCAATGAATTCGTTCTGTGGGAAGTTCTCGAGCCAATCATCCAGAATAGTCTGGATCACGCCAGTGTCGATCGGACACATGTCACGATCACGACTCAGTTCGATCGTGAGTCGAACGAGTCGACCATTGTCGTGACGGATAATGGAAAAGGGATACGCCCGGATCTTCTCGAACAGGATGGGCGCGCCGTAAAAAAAGTCTTTTGGGAGCACGTGAGTTCCGATAGCGGAGGAGGCAAGGAGCACTCGGGGTATGGATGTTACATCGCGCACGAACTCGCGACGCAGCGATTGGGATGGAAGCTGGATGCAGACAATCTGCCGACGGGTGGTTGCGCATTCAGATTCAAGATTCGACATAACTGATACGAAGAAAGAGAGGCTGACGTGTTGATCGATGGCACTATCCGGATCCTTCTTGTTGAAGACGAAGAGTTTGACGTTCGGCGCGTGCGCAGCACGTTGAAACCGTTCGAGGAGCAGATTCAGATCCGCGACGTGGTATCAAATGGCGATACGGCGCTGGAACTGCTCAGCCAAGAGGGGGACCAATTTGACGTCGTGATCATGGATATGCAAATCGCCGGCGGCATCATGGGCGAATCGCTCATCCGGGCGGTAAGGCGCGTTGCGCCATCGGTCCAGATCATCATCATCACCAAGATGACGGTAAATGTAACGGACTTCGATTTTGCCAGCAGGCTCATGAGGGCAGGCGCTTATTGGTATTGCACGAAGTACCCGAACGACATTGAAGAATACATCTATCAACCGACAGATTTCATTCTCAGCATCTTCAATGCATATCAGCGGAAGGTGCTTGAAGGAAAGCACTCGCGGTCAGAGAAAAAGCTGCTGCGGCACGTCGAGGACAAGCTCTCACAAACGAGGATCCTTGGAATATCAGAGCATATTCAAAAAATACGTGCACAGATAAAGCAGCTGTCGGCCGTTGATGCGACAGTCTTGATTTCGGGTGCATCGGGTACCGGAAAGGAGCTCGTGGCGGCGAACATCCATTACGAAAGCAAACGAAAACTGGAGAACTTCATTCCGATCAACTGTGGCAGCATACCGGCTGAGTTGGTGGAGAGCGAATTGTTTGGTTATGAAAAAGGTGC
>JBGPAN010000054.1:0-12395 GCA_041480785.1 Bacteroidota bacterium
CCATTGACTGCTGTAAACATTGTCCCCTGCGTGCTCACGAAAAATTGCCCAGGCGATTCTGGCAACTCCTTTGTAGACGCAATCCAGCCGGTGAGGTCATGGCTTTGCCGATATATCATCCCAAATGACGACCCTCCGAAGCTCGTGTACGAAAGGATTGTTCGCGAGGTATCAGCACAAGGGTTCCGCATCGGACCTCGCTGCTCAACAGCAATGACCATGGTTCCTTCGTTCGTAATGTGAACCGCCCGGACATTGGGCCCCCAGCGTTCACCGGCGCGCAACTTAAATGGTACCAACGCCCATGTGAGACCATTGGTGGTCGATTGGTAAAGACCTTCATATGTAGCAGCCAGCAGTTTCTTCCCGGTCGGATCAACAACCAACGCGTGTGTATAGTTGTCGGGAACCCTCCCCCTGGTCCATTGCATTCCTCCATCTGCAGAGCGGGCCAGACCCGCCGTGTCATCAACAGCCCAGAGCACTCCGAAGCGGTCAACAGTAAACAACCGCAGTTCTCTTTCAAAAGGCCGACTGACTTCACGCCAGACGGGTTCAACGACGTGCTTCCTGGGAACCCGCGCTTGCATGTTCGACAATTCCGTCCGATACACTCCATTCCGATAATCCTGATAGCCGTAGTCCACCGAGGCAAAAACATATCCACCGGACATACACAGACACCTCACCTTGAGGGAATCGAGGCCAACGCAATACCAGGTGTTCCCTTGGAAAGGAAGATAAAACACCCCCTCGTAGGTCGCCATCAGGACATCTCCCCCGGGAACTGGCTGGACAGGTCCCATCCCACCTGTTTTGAGTCCGTTCACAACCGCGTCGAAAGTCTTTCCTCCATCCGTGGATCGGGACATCCTCGAGAAGATCTCACCCTGATCCGTTTTCACAAACTGTGGTTCTCTCTCCTCCTTTCCGTACGGGACGATACTGTGAGTCCAGGTCACCCCATCATTCGTGGTTGTAAACAACGCCTCCTTGAAGCCTGCCTTTGCATCAACAAGAAGATGATCCTTCGGATCGTTCCAGATAGACAGTACTGAGTAGTCAGGATCCCAACCCTTGTAAGTGCTTCCCCGCTTCCCATTGTCGTCGTATTCTATCCAGCTTTCTCCGTTGTCGGTCGTCTTAACACTTGTGTCGAGGACAACGCGTTCCCACGAGCTACCAAAGTCGATTGAACGCCAGAGGCCTCCGCCAACATGACCAAGGGTCTTTCCTTTTCCGTCCTTCGCAGGCTTGTCCACAAACTCACTTCCTGTCCCTGCAAAGAGTACACCTCGGGGGGTCGCCGCAATAGCGGAGATATGCCGTTCCGGTAATCCGCGCTCCTGCGCATCATTCCACGTCCGTCCTCCATCCATTGTTGTGAAAAGGCCACTGATGGAAGTGCCGATCGCCACAACACTGTCCGAGGCGAACACAATGCGATCGATACACGAAGCGCTCAAGACGGGCTCCCAAGTGAGTCCAAAATCTCTCGATTTGTACGCCCCCTCCCACTCAGTGCCGGCAAACAACGCTCCTCCGGGACTTGCGGCAATCACGTGAGGCTCCCCAAATGATGACGCCAACGCTTTCCAGTGTCGACCTCCGTCAGTCGAGCGCATGAGTGAAATCGGTTCTCTGCTGATGCTCAGAATCGTATCGCGCTCCTCCGCTCGAAAGGCATTGAACATGACTGGCAATGAAGATCTTCGCCAGGTCCTCCCTGTGTCGGGTGATTCATGCCGCCTGTCAGGGTCATGGGTTTCAAGCAAAACAATACCTGAAGGTGCAATAGCCAGATGTCCCACGTTCCCCGGAGGAGTCGAAAGTTCTTTCCATGTCACGCCGTTGTCCAGTGAACGGGCCAGCCCCCCTTCCCACGATGCCATCATGATCAGACTATCCCGGAGCGCAACCCTCGGCAAATACCTCCCTTTCATCCCGAAGGCTTTTCGTCGCGTCCACGTCATACCGTTGTCAGTCGATTGAACGATGCTGCACGAATCAAACGCGAAAACCAGATGCCCCTGTCCATTGATCAGGATAGGGTCAGCGAACTCGATCTTTCTCTGATCATGAAGAACGGCGCCAACATCCAGACATTTCCAAACCACGCCTCCATCCTCGGATGCGTAGAGTTCGCCCCCTTCCGCCTTGGCAAAAACGAACCCATTTGTCCCCGAGAGAAGTATGTCGTAGGTTGAGTCTGGCAACGAAGTTTTTGTCCAGGTCGGACGGTCTCCGGTCCAACGATAGACGCCCCTCCTCGTGCCAGCAAGAACAGCCCCCCTCGATGACGTAAGCACAGAGACGGAGTGAGAGGGCAATCCTTCATTTCGCGGTGACCAATGCAATCCGCCATCGTTTGAAGCCACAACCCCACGCGTGGTAACGACAAGAATCGTTCCGTTTTTTGACTGAAGGACATCGGTCATCAGGCCAAAAGGTGAACTCACATTTGTCCAACCTTGTGCAGACGCGCAGGCAATGATCAGACTATAATAGAGGGCAATACCCCATCCCACACGTATGGTTGTTCTCATAAGAAGTTCTCCATGAGATGTACGACGAGCAGGGGTGAAGGTCCCAAACATATATCGGTGCCGCGGGATTGCATTTGCTGCAACAATTCGATGTCATCGTTTCCGTTGCTTTGATCATGAAGATCACTCATGATTCTTCTCCGGGACGTTTCCCTCGTGCCATTACTGCTCTTTGCGCCATTGTATAGCTATGCATTCTGCGCTTGTCATCAGGAGGGGCATTTCCATGCCGCTCTCAACATCGAGGACGCGAAGTTCGCTGCGAGTCACAGTCCACGTAGGCTCGCGGAACTTTTCAATACATTGAGTCAGGAGCACGTGCGTGTTGTCAACCCAGCCGATGAAATCCCGGTTTGAAAAGACGCGATGGATGCTGCCGTCGGTTTTCAGGAGAAACAATTGAACATCGGCGGTCACTTCACCCCACAAACGGACTTTCCCTGTCTCGCTGCCGGTCGAATGGCCCGTCGGATCGTAGAGGTTCCTTATGGTCGTTGCGACCCATTTCCCATCGGGAGATATAGCGGCTTTCCGTGGCTCATGTTCCTCAGGTTTTCCCTGGTTTCCGAATCGCGCCCATTCGTCGAAAAGGACGGTCTCTCCGTGGGTTCGGGTGTCGTACAGCATGAGAAGATTGTCGTCGTAGTTGATACCTGAGCAACAGGTCTCGTCGTTGTTGGTAGAAAGGAAGTACCGTCCGTCCGATGACGAGCTGAAATAGTCTTGGATGTCCGGGGCAATGAGGCTATATCTGCGTGTGATCGGATCATAACTCCACAGGTGCCGCACCTCTGTCCACAGCTGATGCGGATAGACATCTTGGAAAAGGACCGCACGTGGACTGTTTTGGTCCCATCCAATCATGATGCGATCGAACCTGGAGTCCGCTTCAAATCCGCGTGTCGCAAACGTATCCACCCGCGGTGCATCGAACGTGGCGGCACCAACATTCAGATTTGCGACAAGATACTGTGTAAACAGCGTTCCATCGCCAGTGTCGACCACGAACAGCTCTCGTTTCGCACTCGCCACGAGGGCCTTACCGTCAGGGGACAGTTCAAACGCCGGGAAGGAGTGACCCTCTTCGATATTCCCTCCTGAAAGATAAGCTTCATGAAACGGTGCCTCGACAACGAACCGATCTGAACCCGATCTGACAAGGAGCTTTTTCATCCCGTCGGTCCCAACCGTCTCAAACGCCATCACACCTTTCCAGCTTGCGGAGATGTGCGAGGCCTTTTTGGCTTCACTTGCACTGAGCTGTCCGAGCTCCTTTATAGATTTATCTTTCCAGTCGAGGGAAAAAATTCCTTTACCAACAAGCGAATCACCAGTTTGAAGGAGCATCATTGCGATTGTCCCTGTTGCCGGAGGAGCCAGCAGTTTTATCTGAGGATTCACAACAGGTACAGCGAGAGTGCTCTCCCGCCCTCCAATCCTCTGCGATAGGCTCACTTGGCGCTCGCTCTTCTGCAGAAGGATCGGTGATACATATTGCTTGAACAACGCATGGAGACGATTGTCATTTTTGATCGCATCATACCCCTTGATTTGGTCGAAGTCATACTGGCTCGGGATATAACCCCGTTGAAGGGCAGACTCCAATGAGACATAAAAGCTATCCACATCCCCCTGAGTCAGGAAGCTCCCGGCGATCTTGATCAGGTTCTTGCCTACAAACTCTGGCCTTGAGTTCAATTCTGATGATAGCTTTGCTCGTTCACGAGCAAGGCGCCCCGTGACAATCCCTCTAAACTCGGGCAACTTTCGCAACGGTTCAAGATCGGTATCATTCTTCAACGCATGTACGTAGTTGTCGAAGCCCGATTCAAACGAAGAACGGAGCCACTCAAGCGCTTTCCCCTGGTCCAGCTCCAGCGAGTATGAGCAGGCAATATCATAGTAGTAATTGCAACGGCTTGCCGAGTCGAGCTCGGCAGCACGCAGAAGATCAACGCGGGCCTGTTTGTAGTGTTTGCGTTTCATCTTGAGCTGCGCGGATTGTTGCAGGAGATATGGCTCGTCCGATTTCGAACTCACGGTGAGGGGCAAATACGAGGTATCGCCGTTCATGAGGGCGAAGGCATACGCTTCAAGCAGCCCGGCCTCAACAGCATTAACGCGTACAGGGAGGGTCACATTGAACGTATCCCTTGATGATTTTCCATTTGGAAAGACAAACGTGCACTCGCGGTGGGGGCTGCGTATGACCAAGGCAAATCGCTGCGATGGGCGAAAATCGGCCAGCGAACCATCGGGCAGGATCTTCTTGACAAGAAGGTCTATCTCCGAGCCAATGTAGGGATGACGGTTACCAAAGTATTCAATCGTCCGCTCGCAGCGAACGCCATGGATCACCGTGTCAGGGGATGGGATTTGCGCCAGGACGGGAAGGGAAATCGCTGTCAAGATTGCCGCAAAAACAAATCGTGAGAGTATGCTCATGGATGGCCCCTTTCAAGAGATGTATTCACAGCGGCACGCAACGGTCTTTGGAATGGATTTGTACGATCGAGACGCTCACTGGACCAATTCGAAGCCCCCTACATCTTACACGGTGGCGTGTGGGCCAGAGATGTGCTTGTCCCATTCTGGGCAAACCACAGTGACCTTGCGAACTCTTTCTGTTTACCAACATGAGCCCGCGAGCGGCGGTTTGCCGTTTCTTAGGCGAAGTTGCGCCCGTTACTACCAGCCCGAGTCTTGGTGGATAATAGGTTTTCAAATGGCGCCAATTGGCGCTCAATGCCGCGCCTGGTTAGCCGCCAACGAAAGGCTGATACTGCCAGTGAAATTCTGAAAGCCAAGCGTACATCGTTTGGGAATTCCCTTTCCGGACTGTACCAAGGTGTTGACCTTGCTTGTGAACACAGAATCGCGAAGGATTGTGTTCGCGGAGGCATCCCCGAGGACAAACGTGGCGTTGCCGGCTCCCCAATTGGCTACAACGAGCGAGTACACAAGAGAATCGGTTGTGAAGTTCAGATCGTAATTGACGCTCGCTGTATAGCTATTTGCCATCATGACATAGGTGAAGGCATTAGTAACGTTCACGATGACAGGTGCGTTGCTGGCAATACTTGTCGGTGAAGTCGCAGTGTCATTGCAAGCAGCAAATGCGCCAAGCACCACAAAGGTCCTCAGCACTGCGGCGCAGGATGGCAACGTCTTTGTTCGTTTCATGATCTTGTCTCCTCATGCCAGATTCTTGAAATCATTGCCGAATTTCTCAAAGTGAGTAAGGAAATGGTGACAAGTTCAACATATTTGCCGGGACGACCATAGCGATGGCGCAATTTCGCCTAACGTTTAGGCAAACCGCATTGCCGTTGCGAACTTATTTCAGCAAAATCATTTTCTTTATCTCCACGAATCCTCGTGCTGAGCTTGTCGAAGCATCTCCGGCTTGCAGACGGTAGAAATAGACTCCGCTTGGAAAATCCTTAACATTCCATACTGCGTAGTGATCGCCCTGATCCAATTCACCGCTTACCAGAGTCGTGACTAGCCTGCCCAGTGCGTCGTAGATTCGCAAATCTACCTTCTGCGTTGTCGCCAAAGTGAAGTCGATGATCGTCGAGCTATTGAAGGGATTTGGGAAATTCTGTGAAACCGCAGACGTGATCGACACCACGTGTGGGTCAACCAGCGGCGGTAATGGAGACACCGAAAATTCAGCTGCGATCACCATCGACTGCGACCCCACCCATGCCACTCCTGCGACATGCATTTTTCCAGATCGATCGAATGCCTGAATTCCAGAAATGGCATAGCCAATCGTTCGCCGTTCAGTGCCATCCGGACTGAACGTTGTTGTCCGAAGCGATCCGGAGTATGTGGCGTTTATCAGTACGTTTGCAGAACTGTCAAGCTCGACGTTGCTCACCCAATTGTCAGATCCTTCGGGAAGTCCGGGACGTGCAACCCATTGCTGCGTTCCGTTGGGGCTGTATCTGATCAGCATCAATGTATTGTGTGCAACACCGAAACTATTTCCTCCAACATACACATTTCCAACTCCGTCAACGATGATTGACTCACCGTAATCTCTGTGATGCGATGGCCCGTCGTAACGGGCAGCCCAGACAAGTTTGCCAAGAGGATTGTACTTGAGGGTCAGGCAGTCCGGATTCATTGTTTGAGACGCGCAAGTTCCTGTAACGAGGGTGTTCCCCTGACGGTCGAGTGCGATGGCATTTGCCCAACAGATTTCATTTTGAGGGGTTCTGTAACGGGTGACCCATTGTTCTACGCCGTCAGCGCTGTATTTCAACGTAATGCACTCGCCCTGTCTCGCGCCGGTAATAAAAACTTCTCCTTGAGAATTAACAGCCATGGCTTGCGGAGTGTCACCAAATGACGTCTCGATAGGGTACCGAGCGACCCAGAGCTGCTGTCCACCTGAGCCGTACTTCACAGTCGTGATGTGGCCGATCGTGACTTCATACGTGCTACCCGTAACCATGACATTTCCGTTCTGGTCAAGATCGAGCGCGATGGCATAATTGTCCCCACCGGGGACATGGACGTATCGCGCAGCCCATTCCTCATGTCCTTGGGCATCATACTTGAGAGTGACGTAGTCATATCCTGAATTCAGCCAATTGGTTGCGAGCACATAGACGTTTCCAGCTCCGTCGACTTTGATTCCCACGGGCCAATTACGCGTCGAGGAACCATTGTACCGGGAAACCCACTGCAAGATTCCGCTGGGAGTGTACTTCATTGTGAAGATTGCGTCGCCCGATGCGATCTTGCTGACTCCGGTTATATATGTATTTCCGCTTGGGTCAACTGTCATCTCCCACGGAGACTCATAGGTCGATCCGATGCCATCATATCGTGCAACCCATTGTCGCACCCCTGACGGATTGTATTTTAGCGCTGCATAATCGTAGCCATTTCCCTGGCTGATTCCTGCGACATAAATGTTGCCAACCCGATCGGCACACAAAGCCCGTGGATAACCCGATGCCGCATATCGCGCAATCCACTGGCGCGATCCCGCTGAATTGTACTTGAGAGTGATGTAATCATCATATGAAGTCAAGCGACTGGTGCCCGTCACGATTACATTGTTTTGAGGATCGGTAACGACCTTGATAAATTCGTCATAGTCGCCTGCATCATATCGGTCCTTCCAAATCAGCGTTCCATTTTGGTTATACTTCAACAATATTCCGTCACCAAAATGAAGCGAATCACTTCGGCCTGCTACATAAATGTTGCCGACATTGTCGATGGCGATATCACTCGCCACATCGAAATGCTGGCCGGCGCTGTAGAGTCCAATCCACTGCTGAATCCCACGCGAGTCGTATTTTATCGTTCCGAATGCGAAAGATCTTGAGAGATCTGTGGTCACGTATCCGGTTACATACACGTTCCCCGAGTCATCGACAGCGACGCCGGCTGGTACATCCTCATCGTTTGCAGGACCATCATATCGTTCAACCCAAATCTGGTTGCCATTGGCGTCATACTTCACTGTCATGTAATCGAAGAGGTAAGCAATTCCGACTGAGCCGGTCACGTAAATGTTGTCGGACTTATCGATCGCCAACGCCGCGGGGTGACCGTTTGCTCCATCGACACTCTTATATCGCGTTACCCAGCGCTGCTTACCAGAGAAGTCGTACTTGATCGTGATGAATTCAGCATCCCCGTAACCCGTGACGATCAAGTTTTCGTGTGAATCCAGTTTGATTGCAATGGGCACGTCCGCTGAGGCCGAGGCGCCTGCGTATTGAGCATTCCACAGAATTGAACCCAAGGAAGAATACTTGATGATTGCCCAGTCCTCCGATCCGTCCGTTCCGAGTACATAGCCAGCCACATATGCCTCGCCGGCGGCGTTCACTGCAATTGCAGTCCCAATATTGTCGCCCTCTGGATTCTCGGCATATCGCCGGAGCCAAACCTGCTTTCCAGTGCTGTCATATTTGACAGTCGTCATATCCCCGCCATAGGGAAGGTGCGTGCTAGAGCCAGTGACGAAGACATTTCCCGATCCATCAACGGCAATTGCGTTTGCGACATCGGAACTTGGAGCAAGTCCGGAGGCGTACCTGATCATCCACTCCAGATGGGCAGTGTCGAGGGCTATGGTGGGAATTTTTGAAATCCCGGTTGGGAACTCCCGCTGAAGGGGAGATCGATTGCTTACAGAATGGTGTGCGTATCCACCCGTCAGCCTTTGCGCGGGAGAATATTGCGGGAACAATTGAAGATGATTCTTCTGTGTGAACACCGGATCGCCAAGTTCGAGCCGATTTCCCTGTGCGAGCATAATGGAGCAGCAAGACAACATCAGCAGAATAGCGCGGCGAAACGTCCTTCTCTTTGCCGGTAGAGGAGGAATATGTGTAAAGATCAAGATGAAGTTGGAGGCGGAAAAAAGTTTCGTTTTCATTTCATCCCCCCTCTCGTAGTGGCCAACATTTGGGCAACGGCATTGAGCGAGACACATGCACTTGTCAGTTGGCTGGCACGGTGCTGGGTTGCATCGAAAGGTGCGTATGCCAGAATGAAAGCGCAATACCGGAAACGCGGTATATTTGATTCAGGTTCAGAAATGAGAAAAGTAGCTATCTATGATGAAAGACGGGCATAACTTCTCCACATGCTCGTGGAAGGAAGTAAACGGTGCGAGAGGGTGATGCAAGGTACCTAGAGCAGCGAACAAAGGCAAGGTGGGCGTCGGGCCTTCCAGCTCCGTCAAATCTACCCTAACCCATAGCTGCGCGCGCTTCGCTCGAAACAAAGAGCAAAAGCACAAACGGCTAAAGCAAACACTTAGTCCCGGACACATCGAAAACCGTAGGAGTAGTCGCCGACGTACGGGTTACCGCCTATGCGATAACGTACCTCACATGTGCCCACACTGCCGCCGAAATAACCGCCGCGAGTCATACGGTATTCTTGCGTCGTTGATGGTCCTTTCGGATCAGTCGTTCCACCCGAAGGATATGTGTCGCCCCAGTCCCAACACCACTCCCAAACGTTGCCGCTCATATCGTAGATGCCAAGTTCGTTCGCAGTCTTCTGTCCCACCGGATGAGTCGTGCTTTTGGAGTTGCCATCATACCACGCAACAGCTCCCACAGTGTTGCTTCCGCTGTATGTGTATCCGTGGCTTGACTTTCCTCCCCGAGCCGCAAATTCCCATTCTGCTTCGGTGGGTAAACAATAACCGTTGGTGGTCCATTTTACAGCATCGTTATTGATATCCTTTTCTCCGGTGCGATAGACGGCACTTCGTGCGCTTGTCGAATAGTAGACAGGCGTTAGTCCATCCTTCTCTGACCGCGCATTACACCATTTCACAATATCATACCAGTTCTCTTCTGTAACAGGGTTGTTCGCCCCAACCGGACTGCTACCATTTCCTCCTGTTGGAAGATCGGTGTAGCCATGGGCCAAACCCCAATTTCTCACCGCTGTCCACAACTTATACGTCACTTCGTATTTGTCGATCTTGAAACTGCTGATTGTCACAAGGGTCGTCCCAGCGGTAAATGTGCCTCCACCAACTGCGACCATGACGTTTGTCGGTATTTGGGCCATTGAGATCGAATGACAGAGGGCAAGCAAAAGCAACGCACGGATCCGAGGCATGAGGATTCCTCCGAAAGAATTGTCGTGGCTTCGCAGTAGGGTGGTTTGGAGTGACGGTGCATGACGGAAAAACTAATGAGACAGTAAGCAACTTCTGCGTGTGGAACAAGTAAAGGGTGATGGCAGAGAGAAAGCGTAGGTCAACCCCATTAATATGTCGTTGTGGTCAGGCGAGAGCGCTGAAAATGGGGACTCACTCTGGATTGAGGCCTTTTTCATTTTATCTTCGGATGTGACCTACCAGCCAGCATCGACATCATTCGAAGATTTGATTCAGTTAATCCCGGCGCGTGGCAACATCAGCACGTATCGTTTCATCACGGCAGATAAGCCCTTTGAGCTACGAGTTGGCAGGAATCAAATAAATATCGTGTTCCTCAGTTTCTGCGTTCCCGATGGCAAGACAACTTTCTGGCCTTGCATCAGGACCATCGAATCACTGACATCACAGCGTGCAGTGGTCACATTGGCAGAAGTTTCTGGAGCATCTGGATATGTATTTGACATGGAAGTATCTCGGCAATTGAATGAGATGAGGCCCCAGATTGGGGCTTTGCTTCTTGGTCCACCTTCCTGAAGCTTCTCAAGACTGACAAAGCGCTCGGCTCCGGGTTTGTTCGTTGACTGTCCCTCGAGAACTCGCTACCTTGTTGGCAACAACTTGAGCAACCGAGTTCGGAAGAGCAAGGTTGGATGAGATGGAGAAGCCTCCGGATTCACGAATGTGATGAGGGAGGTCTTGTACTTTTAGGTTCATCTGGATAATAAAATAATCGAGGTTCTCTTGGTAAGTCCCCCTTTGTGATATCTTCAGGGCAACAGACCGGTTCTGCGGAAAGTGAGGTACAAAGTGAATACTCGTTTTACCCTCGCATCATTACTTCTTGTGATCGGTGCTCAAGTTGTACATTCACAATCCTCCTTGGTGAGTGTATCGCCAGGGCGGAACGCGTTTAATGTTGTCGGGAGCTCTAACATTGTCGCCAATTCAGCAGCGGACTAAACCCGAACTCGCTGACAGGTAATTATATCAAAGTTCGTGGTTCTCAGAGTGGGACTCACCTTTAGAATATCACATACAACAATGGTTCATACACTGCTACTGACCTCGCGTGATGTGAACAGCGGTTATGAAATTAAGCCGGAAAACTGCTCACTTGAAACTGGGGCCAATATACACTCGCTTAAAGGAGAATTGCCATGAAACGCATCAATTGGTTGTCATTAGCATTTCTAGTCTTTCTTTTCGGTTATCTTGCCAATGCGCAGGTAACAAACCTTAGAGTCAATGGTTACAGTTCTAATTTCACGGCGGTGCAAGGAGACAGTCTCAAATGGGAATATAATCTTCCTGTCGGCGGTTCTGCAGTAGGTGAAATTTGGATTGACCTTAACGGGAATGGAGCCATCGATCCAGCAATCGACAAGCAGATGTTTGGAACCTTCCCTCAAACCGACGGTCAATCCGGCGGCGGAGACAGTGGACCCGGCGACATGGACGGTCTGGTAAATGGACACATCCTTTACGCGGTGGGAAATGTAGGCATTGCACCTGCAAAGTATATCTTTAGATTTTCCAACAGTGGCATTGCACAATCTGTCGCTGGTACGATCACAGCGCTGCCATCACCGACGTACACAGTCAAGGGTCTAGTTACGGTGCCGTCGGGCAAAAGCGCACAGAATATCTATGTCACAGCAAGGGGGAACGATAACAAATGGGAATGGGATGCACTTACAGATGCAGGCGGCAATTATACAATCAACTTCAATGCAGCCGCTGGCGGTCTGCAATGGGAAATTCAGCCGATAGATCAAATTCTTCCTTACACTCAGCCTGCGAGAATAACCATAACGTTAACAGGAAATCTTACCGGTATCAACTTTGCCTATTTACCACCTGCAGCAAAAGTTGTCGGCTACTTGAAGGGGGAAGATGGACATGTATTTGCAAATGTGGGGGTCTATTCCAGTCCACAAAATGGTGGAAATGGTAAAGACGCGACGACTGACGCAAATGGCTTTTTCCAATTTGGCTATTCATCAAGTGAAATCACATCATCTCCCATCTGGGGCATACAAACTAACAGCGATGGAATTGCTCCGGTGTACTTTCCACCCAGAATCGGTGCAATCTCTCTTCATCAATATGACAGCTTGCGCGTTGACCTGACAGCATATATTGCCGACGATTCGATCACCGGCAGGGTTACTTTCGATGGTCATGCACCC
>JBGPAN010000055.1:0-12227 GCA_041480785.1 Bacteroidota bacterium
AGACTAAAGGAGATGATGAGTCACACCTTGCCAGCACCGGATCCAATTCATCCGCCATCTGTTCTGTCCACTTGACACATCGCTTCACTCAACTGTGACCGCACTCGCTTCACCAAAGTCCTTTCAATACAGCCTTCAAAGATCTCATGGTTTCCCGCATTTGCATCTCTGTCGATGTTTCGGGAACTTCAATCGGCGTTTGTCATACATGCATTTGATTGGGTGAACGAGTGTCAGGCGAAACTGACACATGGAAAGGTGGGAAAATGAGTTTCCAGATCTATAGGGGGCATGCAGAAGTCAATTATCGGCAACGAGAATTATTGTTACCCATCATCAGGCAATTAGATGAACAGTATAGCTCAAGCAACGATTTTTGCTTTTTGTTTACGGAGTTCTTCTGCAACAGCATTGAATTTGATGCTTTGTTAATGAGAAACAATGCAATTATTGGAATTGAAATCAAAGACTACCGTGCCGAGACGGTTATTGTCAAGCAGCAGGGTGACGTCTATCTTATGCCACAGGGAGTGTTTGTCAATGACCAAAGAACGCAAAATCCGTTCCAACAAATTAAGAGCCAGAACTACGCCTTTCAAAACTTCATAACGAAGCACCGCGAGTTTATTTTCCAGAAACGCATCTCAACCCCACGGCCAGCGATCGATATATGTGGTTACTTGGTACTAAATCATTTCGAACACCTTGATCTTGCCGAAATGGATAGATCAGCCACGGCGTATTATCGCATTACTGATATTCAAAAAGCAATTCGACATTTCCGACAATATAGAGGAAGGTCATTCGAACAATCACAAAATGGGGAATTACTAATTGTGGAAGCAGAAGCGCGGAGGTTGTCTGAGGTGCTTGACCTAAAAAGAGTCGATTTCAATGAATTTGAACAAAACTTGGACGCCACGTTTCAATTCCTGGGTGACTATCTCGACCGATTTGAAAGGGAAGTTGCTGTCGAACAAGTGTTTCGCAATCGGTTTCCTTTCTACGACAAACTTCTCAAGAAGAATCATCTTGTGGTTGGTGCTCCCGGATGTGGTAAAAGCACATTGCTCAAATACGCAGTCCATTCTTTTTTGACAAGCGGTAAACGACACCCTATTCCTTGTCTTATGTCGTTGCTTGGGACGGAACACCTCGTCGACAAAATCGCATCGACGCTCCGCCTTTCTGATCGTACGAGAGTTGAGAAGTTGCTCAAGGATGGTGATCTATGGATTCTCGTAGACGGGCTAGATGAAATGCCCTATCTTCAAGAAGGACTCAATGGTCTTAAAGATTTCGTTGGTTTGTGGGGAAAGAACCTATTTACATTCGGGTTGCGAAAACAATTGTTGACGCAATACTCTGAATTCTTCAATGCTTTGGGAGTTAGGGAGGGCTTTACTACATTTGAGATCCCATCGCTGGATGACAAGAATATTCGCGAGTGGATTGAAAATTCTACATTGTCGGGTGAAGGGCTTGAATTGGATGACGTTTTTGAATTCTTGAAGAGCATACCCGAGAAGACACCATTGATGCTTAAGATGGCTGTTGAGATCTTTCAAATGAGCATGACCACGAAGAGGAAGGGTGGCATCAAGAGCCCTGCCTATGAAAATCCGGGGAAGTTCTACTCGAGTTACTTCTCGGCTCGTCTTCGACGCGAGCAAGCACGAAAGGGAGCAAGTCCAGAATCAGGAATACTTCTCGAGACCATCCTTGAAAATATGGCTCTTGCTGCTTTCGATCAACAAGCTAACGCACTTGATATCCGAGATGTCTTTCAGATCATCAAAGATGTGACTTTGAGTGAGCCGTCCCCCCACTTGGCGTCATTGAAAATGGCAGACATTCTGATCGTAGATGGTGACGACAAGGTGTCGTTTGTTCATGCAACCTTTAGTGACTTCTTTCTTGCCAGATACTTTGCTAAGAATGGTGTTACTCAGAAAGTTGTTACACAGATAGAGGAAGCACACCGCCATCAGGTTCTTCTTCTTCTCTCCGGCATTGTTGATAGCGAAACTCTTCATGTCATTGTATTCAGTTGCCAATATATTGACAATCGGATCCACTGCATGTGTAACGCTGGCAGTATCTCCCCTCATACGATTACCTCAACAACTGATGAAATCATCAATTGGATTGAAACCAATAATCATTCGATTCTAAAGATATTCCCCTATATCATTCAATACGGTCCGCGTTTGTGTGGTAAAAAGCTCTTTGACTATTTCGAATCGCGGGCAACAGAGAACAGACAATGGGCTGTCGATTGGGAAATTGTAAAAGCACTGAAGCTAAGTGTCGGTGAAATTGATGAGTCGATACAAGTGAGTTTCCAATTTCCGGAGGGATCTTCTCTCTATCGTGTTCTTCACCCCGAGAGTGAATATGATGACCTCTTCACAATGCTCCGGCAAGACGGTACGCTAATAGGTAGAAAGGGATTCGACCTCTACCAGCAATTTGTTCAGGATGACTTCGACGGAATATGGATGCTAGCTAACGACACCAGTGTGTCTGCTCGAATTCGAGCCGAAGCACTAGGCAGAATCCCGCCGGGTCGTGAAGACAAGATTGGTCGGGCTATTGGTTCCCTCTTTGATAATGAAGAAGAGTTCTTTTGCGAAAACGAGTTAATTGCTTGGGCAGCATCTGGATTCATATTTGGTAGAATGGTGGAAGTCGAAAAGTCCGATTGGGGCAAGGTTAGTAGCGTGTTTTGGAAAACACCTTTCTTCCCTGTGCAGATACGGATTGCCTATTACATTAGCCAATGTAATAGTTCGAAATCGGAGGTGTCGGAATACTTTATACGAATATTGACTGAGTATTCGTCCACCGAGCTGATATCCGAGGCAAGGATTGTAGATCTGTGTCATAGGAGTGTGTGTTCAATGTTCGATATGTCTTTGAATTCAGATGATTCTCTGATATTTGACCATACAATGAATGACCTTGATGGTCTCCCGTGTGAGGTACTAATGAAATTGTTCGCCATCTATGTGCTCGATGCTGACTCACCTGCATCTGCGATAGAGTATTTGAAGGACTGCCAACAGTCAGATTGGGAGATTGTCAGGATTATTTGCTCAAAGCTAATGGAGCGAGTCTAAAATTTGTTACCGGCGAATAGAAAGAGGTATTGGAGATGAAAAACGATTGGAAAAAGCGAACACTCCCGAATCTACGCCCGAAAAATGATGCGAGATTCAGTTTGCAGGTCTCAGGTTCTGGAGTGCCTGACATATTTGCTCACCTTGAAGTAGCCTGATGACCCGGGTGGTCAATATGTCCTAATCATAATTCCTCTGCTAGAGGTGATGCAACAGAAGGAACGATTCACCATCCAACGATCCGCGCGTAAGTCATTTGTCAAGAAAATGGGGTCTGCAATGAAGGCAAATGAAGCTTTGTTGAACAACCTATTCCATGATTTCTTGTTAGGCCTGGATGCCGCTTCCTTGAAGGAGCTACTCAACCAGCTATTCAAACTCCCCGGCGAGTTGCTCAATTCTTCAGGAGGGAAGCCGGCTGTACGATCTTTCCTTCCAATCCCTTCGGGTGAGATCGATGAGTTCATATCGTTTGGCAAGAATCTGGGTATCGCAATTGAGTTGAAAACCGGATGGAAAACCAGCCCTGGACAACTGAAGCAGTATTTCGAATTCGCCTCAAGCAACTTTTCTTCGCCTTTCCTGATTCTGATCACGCGAAATACAAGTGATACGAAGAACCGTTGGCTTGAACCCCTGTTCCATCATAAGTTCTGGGTTCATGTCACGTGGTCTTCTTTGTATCAATATGTACAAAGCAGGAAACCGGCAATATCCACAATTGAAGCCGAAGCCCTTTGCAGATGCCTTGAACAAACGGGTCTCATTGAAGAAAAAAAAATTAGACCCAACGATTTCGGGTTGAACAAGAATTTGCCACCTTTCCTAGATATTGATAGGCAATGGCTTAGTATCGTACCTATCCCCAAGAATGTCGCCTTGGGTTGCTGGAAGAGTGGCCAGGAGTTCTGGGATGAATCGATAGGATCCATTTTTGCGCAGACAGAAAAAAGGAATTTCTATTGCTACCGGTGGGATTTCTATCACTACTTGTGGAGATGGGCATTTCATGAAAAAGAGGTCTTTTTCGATATGCGAAAGGACAATAAATGGGAGTATTACCAAGACTATTATGAAGCAGTCATGGAAAGAAATATGAGTAGTGTCCAAAACGTGAAAATGTCGACTTGGTACAAGAGCTATTTACAGATTGGGGAAAACCAGATGATCGAGCTATCTGATTTCTTTGTAGGAGTCGTCAAAGTCGAAGGGAAGGATTGCTATTTTGTGTTGAGCAAGTCCGTTTCGAAATCAGTTAGACTGGAGTACGTCAAATTATGGGAGTCCACTCAGTGATAGCATCTACCTATTTCCCCGCACCGGATCCAACTCATCCGACTTCCGTTCTGCACACTCGACCCACCTTTTGAATGCTCTGCTTAAATCCAGTTGTAGGCCCATGATGACGCCGTTCGGGGGATATGTCAGCAAAGGGCACAATACAGCTGTTGATGTAAATGTCCTTAAAAGCGGGCCCGATGTTTCTGTGAGGTCGCTCGATCAGTGCGAACAACAGAAGAACTGAAAGATTCAGAGTGTGCTGCGTGATTTCGCCAATTGTCAGAATATTGAGCAGCGAGCTGTCTGCTATGAATCACGAGTAGGTTCTCTGCGTTCTTTTCTTCGGCCGCCTTTGTGAAGTTGAATGATCCGGTGATGACCATTTCGTTGTCGATGATCATGATCTTATTGTGTGCAATGGCATGGGCAGCGTCGATCAGAGTTGGGATGCCAGCCGAAATTAGGAAATCGAATGTAGAGTACTTCTGACTTCGCTGGCTTCTGTCGAGGAGAACCTGAACTTTGACCCCACGCTTGTGTGCTCTGATCAGTCTCTCAGCAATGGGGACTGAGGTAAAAGAGTAGGCTTGGACGAGGAGGGATTCCTTTGCATTTTCGATGGCATGACTAATGGCACCTGTGGCTCCACCGTGGGGAGAGAAGTAGACGTGACAGGTTGCCGATGGAGCAGAAGTCTGCTGGGCGATGGACGGGTGTTGAAAGGTGAGACAGCAGGCGAAGAAGATTGCTCCGAAGGATCGCAGTGTGTTCACGGGGAGTGCATCGCCTGCTTGAAAAGACTTCGTCGTTCTGAGATGTTGTCCGCTCATTGCCGTACCGGTTCCATCAATCTCACTGACCTCACTCGTCTGATTCTACAGACCTTCTGGCAGAGAGAACCTTGGGAGTTTCTGGTCTCTGGGAGATCCCCTGTAGCCATTCGCATCTTTCCCTTGTTGCAGAACATTGCTCCGACCTGTCTGTTCGTGATGATTGGGACAGACGACGTCGGTATCATCAGCTGCTGGAACCAAGGGATTGCGAGTCGAGAAAAATGTCCTTACCATTTACTGACACGAGCCTATACCAGCGGATACGAGCTGGTATAAAATCTTACCAAAATCTTACCATGCAATATCGTTTCTTGGATTCTTGGTGAGATGGGGAAGAGCAGAAACATAGAAAACGAAGAAATTTTGAAGACCCCGTAGCTCAGTTGGATAGAGCAACAGCCTTCTAAGCTGTAGGCCGCGCGTTCGAATCGCGCCGGGGTCACAAGGAAATTGCCGATTTGCGATGGTTCGACTTCGCTCACCACAAGTTTATGATTTCCGATTGTTTGTTCCTCGCCGTCGGGGAATCGCGCCAGGGTCACTAGATTTTCTGCATTAGTACACCCCGCTGGTTGCCTTCGCCTCCCAATTGGAGGCTTTTTTGTGCAACTGTCTGAGTGTCATCACTTCTACTACCTTTGGTACAGGACTGCCAGGGAAAAACCGCTCGCGATTCGATCCATTGCGGCAACATCAAACAATCAGCCACAAGTCCTCCAATGATTTGCGGGATATCCTGCAAAGTGGTATGTTTATAGGAAGAAGTGCACCGGTTCTCCCATTCCCTGCATTCCCGTGCCGGCTTTCACACAGGTAATTACGTACGCAACCTCTCAGGAAACAGATAGACCCGTGACTCATACCAAGTTCAAACACGCGATTCTGTTCGTATTCTCTGTCCTGATTCTGTCCAGCGAATCGATTCTCGCCCAGTCCAGTCCTCCGCTTCTGTCGAACGACCCGGGTACTCCCGGTCCCGGGAATTGGGAAATCAACATTCTGACTTCTCTGGAGCATTCCGATGTCAACGACGAATGGCTGATTCCGCTCCTCGATTTCAATTATGGTGTAGGAGATCGCTACCAACTCACGGCGTCAATGCCCTTTGTGATCGGTCATGAGAGAGGCACCGGGGTTCGGCGTACTTTTGACGGGATTGAGACGGGCGTCAAATACCGTTTCGTGGATAACCCCGGTACGACGGGGTCCAACTTTTCTCTCTTTCCGAAGGTCTATTTCTCTTTCGTGGAAGAGAAGAGCACGAAATTGAGTCTCCCGGTGGAATGGCATCATCAGTGGTCGCATTTCGGCTTGACGGCCGAGATTGGGCACGTCTGGGTCAACGGCGAATCCGATGGGTGGGAAGGTGGCGTGGCGGCCGCTCTGTTGTTGGACCCCATTTCGCTTCTTGCAGAAGGGCACACGGAAATGCGGGAGGCCCCGTTTGACCTGCGCGGTCCAATGGTGAATTTCGGTTTCACGTGGGAGTGGTCAGAAACCGTTTCATTGTTCGCGTCATACGGCAAGAGCCTGAAGAACCATGAAGAAGCACCCACCTGGAGCTTGGCGGGGTTCCAATTTCGTTTCTAGGATATGCCGAATAAAACGATTTTCGATTGCCGATTGCGGGTTGAATTCTTCTCGCAGTCGGTTTCTTTTTTTGCGGACGTTGATGTCCGATAGTGAACCCGAGTATTTGCCTCAAGCTTGTATTCTCCCTCCAGATGCGATTCGCGCTAGGAACCTCTATGAACCTCATATGGATCGCTCGCTCATCCGCTGGCGAAGAGAAAAAAAGATTAAATGCGGATAGGTTTCGAAGTACCTTAGACTTCCACGGACACGAGAATGATTGATGCACGATACAGAATCACTCGACTTTTCCCCGGACTCCATAGACATTCAAGATCTCAAGCTCCTTGGCCAAGGCAGAACTGCCGAAGTCTTTATGTTCAAGGATCGGTATGTCATCAAACTCTTCAGGCCCAATTTCCCGAAGCAGGCGATTGACAACGAATACCTCGTCTGCCGCTCAATTGGTTCGGTCGTCGACATTCCGAAGGCACATCAACGCTTCATAATAGCTGGCCGCGATGCCATTGTCTTCGACCTCATCAAAGGGGATTCCGGATTCAGGCATCTCTTCCGCAATCCCTGGAGACTCGCAGTCTTTGCAGGGGAGTTCGCTGCGATTCATGCGCGGATCCACTCGACGTCGGTCCCCAACGAGGTGCCCGAACAAAAAAGCATTCTGATCCGGAATATCAATCTCCGTGATCACCTCCCGCCTGAAACGAAAACGAAGATCATAGAGTATTTGAACCAACTCCCCGGCGGTAACAAGCTGTGCCACGGCGATTTTCATCCGGAGAACATCCTGATGAGCAGAGGGAAGCCCTTCGTGATGGACTGGATGACGGCCACAAGAGGCAACCCGCTCGCCGACGTGGCGAGAACTTCTGTTCTGCTGCAGTGGGCTGAGCCGGGCCCCGGGATTCCATCCGTGGTCAAGCTTTTGTTGGGCGGCGTCAGACGAAAATTCTGCCGACATTACTTAAGCGAGTATCTGAGATTGACCGGTGCCAGACAAGACCAGATTGAGGAATGGGAACTCCCGGTTCTGGCAGCCCGATTGATGGAATGGCTCCCCGAAAGCGAAAAACAGGTGCTCATCACGATCATCAAAGAAAAACTGAAACGGCTCTGAGAAGACAAATCCCTGCCATGACCGCAAATATCGAGGCGTTGGAAAAACATAAGATAGGAAAGCTCATCGCCGACTATTCTGTTCCGGCGATCATCGGCATGCTTGTGATGGCATCTTACAATATTGTCGACAGGATCTTTGTTGGCAGAGGGGTGGGCACAACTGCCATCTCTGCGATCGCGATTACCTTCCCGATCAATATCATCATCATGGGTTTCGCGCAACTCGTCGGTATGGGTGCGACAGCACTGGTATCGATCAAACTTGGGGAAAAGAAAAAGGAAGAGGCGGAAAGAATCATCGAGAACGGAGTTCTGATGGCAGTGTGCATCTCGGTGAGCCTTTCACTTCTCATCTCTCTCACCATGGATCCCCTAGTCACACTACTCGGCGGCACGGGGGACGCGCACAGATACGCCACGCAATTCCTGAGCATCATCATCCTCGGCATTCCCCTGCAATTCGTTACATTCGCACTCAACGGCGTTATCCGTGCGCAGGGGAGCCCAAGAATCGCTTTGGTGACAATTCTCATTAGCGGCATCCTCAACATTATTCTGAATCCCATCTGCATTCTCGTTCTCCATCTTGGCATTCGCGGTTCAGCGACTGCGACGGTTATTTCCCAGTTTGTCGGTGCGGTCTGGGTGATGATATACTTCACCGGCCGCTGGAGCTATCTCAGGTTGAGGAGAATATCGTTTGACCGGCGGGTCATCACGAAAATCACGATGATCGGCGTTTCACCGCTGATCATGCAGGTCGCCGGCAGTCTCATCATGTTCGTATTCAACAAGACGCTCTTCACTTATGGCGGCAACCTGGCGATCGCGGTGATGGGGATTGGTATGAGTCTGATGATGGTGGTGATGATGCCGATCTATGGATTGAATCAAGGGATTCAACCGATCATTGGATTCAACTACGGGGCAAAACACATTGACAGAGTCACGGAGACGCTGCGGAAAGGGGTCATCATCGCAACCACGGTGTGCATAGCCGGATTCTTGGCAGTCATGTTGTTCAGCGCGGACATTGTCGGACTGTTTAATTCTGAGGATAAGCAGTTCATTGCGCTTGGTGGTCGCGCTCTGAAGATTGCCGTGCTTATGCTTCCCCTGAGCGGCTATCAGGTGGTGAGTTGGGCCTACTTCCAGGCGGTTGGAAAACCAAAACAGGCGCTGATTCTTACCACGACGAAACAGATCCTGTTCGTCATCCCTCTTGTGGTCATTCTACCAAAATTCTTCGGGCTGGATGGCGTGTGGATCGCGATGCCGATTGCCGATTTCCTTGCGGCGTGCCTGGCCGCGGTTCTGCTCTTCCTTGAAGTGAGAAGACTCAGGGAACTGAAGAGCAGTCTCAGGATGGAACTGAGCAGAGCGGAAACATGATCGGACCTCGCGGTGATTTCCCGAGCGGGCTGAAATGTTTGTGGCGATGAAAGAAGTCCATCTTCTCATTGGATTCCTCGTTCAGAAGACGGACTTCCACACTTTGCTACTTCCTTTCTCCGTGTTCCCTCGGCGCGTATTCTCCGTTCTGCGTGATCAATTCTTTGTACGGACTGCTCCAACTCTTCTGGAAAAGCCGCGCGAGCATTCCACCGAGCTTTGAACTCGTGCAGACGACGCCCATGTTTCGGGAGCCGTAGAAATAGCTCTTCTCGCAATTGCTCGTCCCGAGCCAGAATTTGGATTCGTCAGCAACGATGTACTTGCAGTGCTCCACCCGGGCGAATGAGATGTATCCGCCTGACCACTCGGGAATTGCGGTGAATGCGACTTCAATGTTTGGCAGGTTCGCCAGCTCTTTCAACGGTGTGACCGCGGGTGATCCCTTCTGCCAGTCCGAAACAATCATTCTCACTTTCACCCCGCGCTTCGCGGCCCGACGAATGGCATCGTCGATCACCGTATACTTGCCCCCTCGCCGCTCGGATGGGGAATAGGAAAGAAACTGAAGCGTCAGAGTCCGTTGCGAGCCGTCGATTACACCAACGATTGCATGCTCGTCCCACAATGTGGAATCGGGCACCCAGCCGATGGGGCTGAACGTGGGCTGAAGAGAGGTGACATCTCCATTCTTCCCTGTGACACGAATCGGCATCGGATAGGTCTTCCTGGTGACGGAAAATGTCTTGATAGCATCGGGTGCGAGGGAAGCAAGCTGCCAATCGAGGTTGAACACATCGGTGTAGGTTGTGGCGAATTGCGTGCTGTTGATGCGAAGTCCAAGCTCATGAATGTGCTCCAGCGCCCTCCAATCGAAGTTCTGGCTGCCGACAAAGACCTCTTTGCCGTCGACGATGAAATACTTGGCGTGCTGTATTCCTCCACCGATCGTTCCAAAATCGATCCGGCGCACCTCAATGTTTCGGAAACGACCAAGGGAGTCAACGCTCGCCGGATAGGTCTTGTACATTCGTCCATCGACGATGATCCTGACCTTTACACCGCGGTCGGCTGCTGAATAGATGGCAGCAAGCACGTCCCCGAGCAATTTCCCTGGCTCATGAGAAATGTAGAACTCTTCGAGATCAAGTGTTTTCTGCGCGCGTCCAATCATCTCTAACCAGACTTCATGCGCATTGCGGATCTCGGGATTGTCCAGAATCGTACCGGCCGGAATGCTCTCAACAATTTCAATGTTGGGTTCTGACGCAGATTGTGCATGGATTCGGGGAAGAAAGAGGAGAACGACGAGAATCAGTCTTTTCATGGGAAGTCCTGTTTGTGCAGTAATGATGTTCCTTTGCTGATTGGATTGTACGAAAGAGGCGGAGAAGGAGCAAGGGCGCTTTCGTGCTGAACGATCGCTCATCTCCGGGCAAGAAGTCCGTCTTCTCATGTGAGTTCGCAGTCAGAAGACGGACTTCTACTTGCTCTCGTTCTCTATTGAAAATCTTGTGGTTCGTGAGTAACTTGTATTGGACGAGTAACACCATTGACAAATAGAGGAAAGGCATTTGAATTAATGAAGCTAAGGAGATTCGGCAAACAGGGGCCTGTCGTTTCGGCTCTGGGATTGGGTTGCATGGGGATGTCGGAATTCTACGGTCCCCGGAACGACGAGGGATCGATCGCTACCATCCATGAGGCGATCAACCTGGGGATCACATTCTTCGATACTGCGGATATGTATGGAGTGGGGCATAATGAACAACTCGTCGGTCGGGCCATCAAAGGGAAGCGTGACAGCCTCTTCATAGCGACGAAATTTGGCAATGTCCGTGGATCAGACAGAAGTTTCCTTGGCGTCAATGGAAAGCCGGCATATGTGAAATCGGCCTGCGAAGGAAGTTTGAAACGCCTCGGCATCGAAACCATCGACTTGTACTATCAGCACCGTGTTGACGTGGACACGCCGATTGAAGAAACGGTTGGCGCGATGGCCGATCTCGTCCGTGAAGGGAAAGTACGCTACATCGGTCTCTCAGAGGCGGGGCCGGCGACAATCAGAAAGGCCGCGAAGGAACACACAGTTACCGCATTGCAGACGGAGTACTCGCTGTGGACGCGCGACGTTGAAGCCGAGATCCTTCCAACATGCCGAGAGCTTGGTATCACGTTTGTCCCCTACAGCCCACTCGGAAGGGGCTTCCTGACTGGAAGGATAAAATCTGCAACGGATCTTGATGAGACGGATTTTCGGCGAAAGGCACATCCTCGTTTCCAGCCTGAGAACATGGAGAAGAATCTCCGAATCGTGCAGACGCTTGAGCAGCTGGCGGCAGAAAAAAAATGTACGCCTGGTCAGTTGGCGCTTGCCTGGTGTCTGTCTCAAGGGGAAGATATCATCCCGATACCAGGTACGAAGAAGATTCAGTATCTTCGGGAGAACGTGCAGGCAGTCAATGTGACGCTGACCGCTGACGACCTTCGCCTGATAGACGAGGCGATTCCGAAAGGCGCTGCCTCCGGCGAGCGTTATGCTGCATCCCAGATGCAAAGGTTGGGGCGGTGACGCACGCTTAACGTAGATATTGCGAGCGTTCTGTGATTACCTGTCGTCACGAGCACTGATTGCGAAGTCCCGCTCTCGGATTCCGCTTACGAGCGGGATTCAAAAAGCGGAATTTTCCATCCAGAGTATGGATTGTCCCGCTCCTGTCCGCGGTCCAGGATCCCGCCACATAGCGGGATCCAAAAAGCGGGAGATTCTGCTTCCGAGCGGGATTCAAAAAGCGGGAGATTCTGCTTCCGAGCGGGATTCAAAAAGCGGAACTTCGTCGCTTCGCTCCTCGCAATGACGGTGGTGGCGAGCGCATTGTCCGAAGTCCCG